>NZ_CP024314.1:2100000-2379650 GCF_002944315.1 Rhizobium sp. NXC24 | reverse complement strand
TCATGCCGCATCTCGTCCTGGCAGCCTGTGTGACCGCGCCAAAGCCATCAACATTGGGCCAATAGCGAATTCACCACATTGCGCTCTTCGCGTCAGATTGCGCAGATAACCTCCTGCCGAATTGATATGCTCTGCCCTCTGCAGCATGCAGGCGATGACGGTTGCTGCATTTTCAGGTCCCATGACGTTGCAAGCGTCCTGGTAAGCGGATGGGCTGATGCCCAACATGGTACGAATGACGATTGCCGCCGTCATGAGGTCTCGCCAGCTCTCGACCTTACCGGCGTGGCCGTATGATGCGACTTCAGGGCAAGCCTGGATCACAAGATCAAGCGGGAAAGACTTCAGCGGCTGAATAGAAGGATTACTTGGTCTTTGGGCTGTGGCCACTCGATATACGTTGCCTGTGGGTATGGAAAGGTGATGCGAACTCTCCTGGCTGTCGCACGCACCAACGGTGTCGTCCTGGGTTGCGTCTCGAGCTGGTTGCGTGCTGGAGGCCGGTTCAGATTCAAGAATGTTTTTTAAATCTGTATTCTGTATATGGCGCTCAGTTTGGGATTCGGTGGCGCTTTGTTTTTGTGTTTCTAGCTGCTTTTCCAATCGGATAAGGATTTCACCCCGCAGCATCTCCAGCTCGTCGAGCACTCCGCTTAAGTCGCCGACATGCGGCGCGCGCGGGATGGCTGCGAGGATCGACTGGAATGTCTTTTGGATCATCATCCAGTCGCCCGGGGCTTGTTCCTGCAGGGCGATCTCGATCAGCTTTGCGATGTCACGGCGGCAAATCGACAGACGTTCCTTGGTGACGCGCAGGCGCAGGCGATCGGCGACGATCCTTGCCGCATGGGCAAAGATTTCATCGGCGCGGGCGATGAGAGACGCCACGCTGAAGCCGAAGGCCTCGTCGATTTCGCCTTTCCGGTCCCGCCTTGCATAGCGTTTGCCGTTCGGGCTGTCTTTGCGGATCAGCAGACCTGCCGCCACCAGAGCAGCGAGATGGCGTCTCAATGTCGCCGGAGCAATGCCATGCGCCCGCAACGACAATTGCGCATTGGACGGAAAAACCACCAGGCCGTTTTCCTCCGACAAGGCATTTTCCGGATAAAAGCTCAAGAGTGCGTTCAATACGGCAAGGGCGCGGTCGGAAATTCCGAAAACGCTTCTGGCCTCGCAGAGAGCGCGAAACAGCTTCCACTTGTCGACGGATTTCCCGGGTTCGATATCCTTGGCGTCATACTGATTTGACAACATGCCAAGCGTCATCGACCGCCGCCCAAACGGCGTCGTTATGAAATTCGAATTGTGCATATCTTCGCCTCTGATCTCAGGCAAAGCGAATACGGCCACCGAAACGACTTCGATGCATTGACAACTGATTCGGGGGGAGCTATTGATATCTTCGCTACAAGAATGCAAAGGCTCTCGAATGGTTCGCCGTTTGGGGGCCTTTTCTTTTTGCCGTCGCTTACCTTTCTCTCTTCGTTTCAATCATGGTTTCTCGGTGTTTGACCGAGCGATTTCCGCTGATTAGCGGATACCAAACAGATCGAAGGTCGCGGCAAAAGAGCAATGATATCTTCGCTACAAGAATACAAAGGCTCTCGAATGGCTCGCCGTGAGGGCTTCATCCGTTGATAAGTTTATTCCAAATCCGCGCGGGGGCGCGGCGATAAAACCCTGTCAACTGACAGGGTTTATGAATCATCCTGTTTATCTGCGGCATCGAACTTCGCGATCAGCGCCGGTATTTCGCCTTCCAGGAAGGCTGCAAACCGGACACCTCGGTCGGTCTCTGGCATAAGCTTCAGTTCTTTCTTCGAAATCTGAAGCCTCGCCAGGGATTTGCCGCGTCCATCACGAATATCTCGACCGGGCAGGCGAGCCGCAGGAGTTTTCAACATTCCCATGGCCTGACTGAACCGCTCATTCGACATCAAGCGCAAAACCCTGTCAGATGACAGGGTCTCTCTGATCGCCCTAAGTGCATCAGGTTTCGCTTTTAACGATCCGCCGAATTCGACCCATCGCGGGCGCCCAATTTTAGGCGCCCTGCCAATGGCCTCGATGACGTCGAGAGGGACGACGCGATAGACGGAACGCATACGTGCAAGCTCTGCGTCGTCGATCCCAAGCGCTGCATAAATATCTCTCGGGCGGATGCCGGCTTCGTCCATACGCCATGCAAACAGCGCCCGTTCGATCCAGCTCAAATCCTGACGCGCAGCATTCTCGATCCCCTGAACGACAACAAGATCTCGATCAGACATGTCCAAGGTCAACGCCTTGATGGGGCGCTGAAGCTCACGGGCGGCGCGCAGGCGGCGATGGCCGTAGATCACCTGATATCGGCCTGCCAACGTCGGATGAAGGCGGACCTGGATGGGGATCTTCTGCCCATCTTCCTCGATGCTCTTCTTGAACTCCGCAAAAGACTCGTCGTTGTCGTCAGGAAGCCGGTCAGGAAAGGGCGACGGATCGATCAGATCAGTGTCGATTTCGGTCGAGCCGCCGGAGCCCGCCTCCAGCATGGCAAGAAGCCGGTCGCGTTCGTCCCTGATGTCACTGATCGCCTTATGGGTCGCGCCAATGACGCCGGCGCCCACACGGACAGGCGCCGAAGCGGACACCTGCTGCTCAACGCTGTTCTTCGTATCGGCATTGATATCGGCTGCCAGCAATCCGAAGCTTGCGGCAAGCGATGATCTTTTTGGGGACTTCGTCATCGCCTCCCCCAACTGCTTTTGATCAAATCCAGGATGGCATCGTTTACGGCATCCATTGCATCGCGGGCACGGCGATGGGTATCGCGGCCGACCTGACCCATCTCCAATTCGTACAGGCTGCGCTTGGCAAGACCTGCGGCCTCGACTGCCGTGCTTTCGATCGCCGTCGGCAAGATGACGTCGTCGCCAAAAAGATGGCGAAGCATGGCCACCACCTGCGACTGCGGCTGATCGTTCGGATCGTGGCGGGTGATGAGGTAGCGGAAAAAATCCTGCTTCAACACGGCACCGCTCTCGCCCAAAACCTGGATGAGATCTCCCATCATCAACAGGAACTGGCTCATCGACGAGACGTCCAGCATTGCCGGGTGGACAGTTACAATCATCCCCGTCGAAGCGTGAATGGCGCCAAGCGTCAGGAAACCCAGGGATGGCGGAGTGTCCAAGATCACCACATCGTAACGATGTCTGACTTCGTCCAATGCGAGCTTCAGCCGTTCGAAAAACATCCCCTCGCGACTGCCCAATCGCTGCGCCAGAATGCGAGGCGTCTCATGCTCGTATTCCATAACCTCGAGATTGCTCGGAATGAGATCGATGCCATCGAAGTAGGTTCGATGGATGATCTCTTTCATCGGCCGGCGTTCGTCGTCATACCGCAAAGCGGCATAGATGGTCTCGTTGGCTTGCACGTCGATCTCGGGCTGGAAACCGAACATCGCAGAAAGCGAGGCCTGCGGGTCGAGATCGATCGCCAGAACACGATAGCCGTGGAGCGCGAGATATTGTGCAAGGTGGACGCTGGTTGTCGTCTTGGCGCTGCCGCCTTTGAAGTTTGCGACCGCGAGCACCTGAAGATGCTCCCTGCCCTGCCGATAAGGAAGAAACCGCAATGCGTCCGAAGGCTTCTGCTCGGCAAACATGGCACGCAACTGATTGATCTGCTGCAGCGTATAGGCGCGATGGTTATTCTCTAGCCGGCTAGGAACCGGGCCGCGGCCCTCATTGGACAGCAGCTTCAGGGTCGAGTCGGGAATGGAGGTCAATTTCGAGACCTCATTCGTCATGAAATATCGCAGGCTCTTTTCCGCCTTCGGCGGATACATGCGGGTTCGCAGAGCCTGGAGCTGGTTCGAAAGCATGCCAGCATGCCGGACGATCTTCGTCGCAGCATCCTCGGAAAAAGCATTCTCCTGCTCGATTTGTTCTGTTAGCGCCATCTGTCCCTCTTGGCGGCCTACACTCGTTCTATCGGCCGCCACCCGCTAACAAAGGCCATGATTCTGTGTTTTCGTCCAGCAAAATAAGGTTAGAGCAATCCTAACGCCGTTTCCCGGCTAAGCAACGAATCACGATTCTCCCTGTTTTCTCCATCGGTTAGCCGCATTGCCCGATGAAGCGCCCATCTTGATTAGCGCTTTGGCATAAAGAGAAATGGTTGCGTTCGAGCGACCGAATTCGCCTTCGAGCCTCCAAACATTATGATGAGTCGCGACTCATTTTCGTGTCGATCGCCCGCTAACATTCTTCGTTTCCTGTTTAAACCGCGCTGGTCACGAGCCCCGATCTTCCAAGGTCTTCAGAAACTCCAGAAGCACCACTGCATGGTTGTGAACCGGATCCTTCGCGCCATACAGCAGTGTCACCGGTCCATCCTCAAAATGAAGCAATGCCTGCACCGCCGGATTCGACGCCAGTTCCTGCCGGTATCTTTCCCGTAAGTCCATGAACCGCTCCGGCCTGTGATCAAACCACTTCCGGAGCTCCGGCGATGGAGCCACTTCCTTGATCCAGTCGCTCAGTTCCGCATCTTTCTTGGATAGACCGCGTGGCCACAACCGATCGACAAGCACCCTGCGACCGTCTTCGTTCGAGGGTTCGTCATATACGCGTTTCAGTTTCAGAAGCGAATGAGCCATTCCGAAAGCCCTCGCTATTTCAGAGCCTATTGCCGATTACATAGCCCGCAACCATCACACCGGCAATCCGAGATGCTGCCATCTCCATACCCTCCACGTCCGTTGAGAATCGACCCCTATGCGAGTTTCGGATCGGCCTTCCTTGAAAAGAAAAGATGCGCGGTTAAATTGAATCCATACCATTCCATGGGGAGATTTAACGATGCTCAAAGTCTCACTCGCCACTGCAATGCTGGTCCTGTTGACGCTATCGTCTTGCGCAAACACGGTAAAGGGAATGGCGAAGGATGCAAAAGAAACCGGCCAGGCGATGGATTCGAGTACGCATCGGGTGCTGAAGGCGTCGAACTAGCCTAGTTCTCTGACGCCGGCCGCAAATTGCTCTGCGGGAACGAGCGCACGGCCGTGTATCAATGCGAAGATTCCCATGATAGCGTCCCCCAACTCGTCGGTCTTGACCGGCGGACAGCACTGGAGGCGGGCGCAATGCGTATTATTTTCCGATGTGACCCGGCTTTGGCCGAATATCTGCCGCGTCCCGTCCTTGCTCGCAGTGCGCTGCCGGACTGGCTGCGCACTATGCCCAACACCGCCTATTCGGCAATTCACGGTCGCGACGTGCGCACTTTGAAGCAGTGCCCTCCCGTGGTCGATGCGATGGCGTATGGCTTCACGATACTTTTGCCGTGCGATGTGCTTGTGGATAAGGGTGCCTTTTCCTGGAATTGGGATATTCCGTCGCCAGCCACCGAGCGACATCCTCGATCGCCGCTCAGTTTTCATACGCCTGGGCAATTGACCGGCAGCCCGTTTGAAATCGCCGGGCAGGCGGCGGTCAAATTCAACAGTTTCTGGACAATCCAGCTCGATGATGGCTGGTCGCTCTTTGCAACACATCCCATCAACCGTGCCGATCTTCCCTTTCGGCTTGTCACAGGCCTTGTGGATTCCGACCGGTTTACTGACGGCGGGATCAATTTCCCGGCAATTTGGACTGAACCTGAATTCTCGGGGATCCTGGCCCGCGGAACGCCGGTCGCACAGTGTTTTGCGGTTCCACGCAGCATGCCCGAACTTGTTTTTGAGGAGTTGGATGAGCAACGGCAGGAAGCGTATACGCAGACGGTTGCCACCGTGCTTTCAACACCGGGCGTCTACCGCAAGCGATTTCGGGCCAAGCGCGGTCGCTCCGCTAACCAATGATTGACGCAGAACCTCCTCGTCGAGCCACAGCCGACCGCACGGCGCCGAGGTAAGAGCCATGGCAATGACGCCAAACGTGGATGCGTCCAGCGCATAAGCCGTCGAGAAGGCCGCCATCGCCTCGTCCATTCTGCCCGCCTCTTGCAATACGACACCCAAGTTGACGGCCGCCTCCGGCGCATCTGCGTTCATTTCGAGCACACGTTGGTAAGCCTCGGCTGCGCCGTCCAGGTTCTGCAGATCGTGCCGCACGAGTGCTAACTCAAACCAAATTTTTGGATGGTCTTCGAGGGCAACGGCGCGTTCGAGCAGTTGCTCTGCTTCAACGAGGGCGCCACGTTCTCTCGCTAGCGAACCGAGCCGATTCAAAGCTTCCAGGGATGTCGGCTTGGCATTGAGAACCATGCTCCAAGCATCGCGTGCAGCCGACTTGTTGCCCACCTGGTCGAAAATTCGGGCTTTCTCGACAAAAATCTCCAGCCGGACTTCTAGGCTTGCCGCTTTCTCAAGCTGCATCAATGCCGCTTCCAGTTTATGCTCTGCTCGATAAATTTTACCCGCGAGAATGAGGGCGGGGGCGTTCCTTGGTTGAGCTGCAAGACTCTTCTCTATTTTTTCCCGAGCACCGGAAAAATCTTCTTCTGCAAACAGAATAGCTGCCAAAAGATGAGAGAGCGACGGGTCCGATGGAAACTGATTTAAACCGGCTTCGCAAAGCTGCTTTGCCAGCTCACGATTGCTCTCATTGAACGCCGCTATCGCGTTCGCAATGATCGCCAAACGCTCACTTTCTTTCATGCGCAAGCCATCCAGATGCTCCCGACCGCAATACCCCGTATCGCCATGACGGAGTTATCCGCCGCCGATATCGAGCCGTCAATTGTGGAATTTCATCCGCCCGATTGCGCTCAAACGGTCGGCCTTTGCCCTGTCAACGCCTTGTTGCGCTTCTACGATGAACCGCGACTCGCTGTTCGAAGCGATAAACGTGCGACCAAGATGGATGAGGGAAGTAAACATGACGGACGCCAAGAGCGGCATCTCTGGCCTAAGGCCAAACATTACTGTCATTGGCGTAGGCGGTGGCGGCGGAAACGCGATCAATAACATGATTGCTGAAAATCTGGCGGGTGTGGACTTCATCGCGGCAAACACGGACGCCCAGGTCCTCGCGACATCGAAGGCAGCTCGCCGCATCCAGCTCGGAGCAAATGTAACCGAAGGTCTCGGTGCAGGTTCGCTGCCGGAAGTTGGCCGCGCGGCTGCCGAGGAATCGATCGATGAGATCATGGATCATCTGAGCGGTTCGCACATGTGCTTCGTCACCGCCGGAATGGGCGGCGGAACGGGGACGGGTGCGGCGCCGGTGATCGCACAAGCTGCCCGTTCGGCTGGCATCCTAACCGTCGGCGTGGTCACCAAGCCGTTTTCGTTCGAGGGCAATCGCCGCATGAAGACAGCGGAGCTCGGCATCGAGGCGCTGCAGCAGGCAGCCGATACCGTCATCGTAATTCCCAATCAGAATTTGTTTCGCATAGCCGATGCAAAGACCACTTTCGCGGATGCCTTCATGACCGCCGATCGCGTGCTTTATTCCGGCGTTGGATGCATCACCGATCTCATCGTCAAGGAAGGCCTGATCAACCTTGATTTCGCTGACGTGAAATCGGTCATGCGAGGTATGGGCCGAGCTATGATGGGCACGGGCGAAGCGACCGGGGAAAACCGTGCGATGAGAGCGGCCGAGGCGGCAATCGCGAATCCGTTGCTGAACGACGTTTCAATGAGAGGTGCGAAGGGTGTTTTAGTCTCGATCTCCGGCGGCTCGGATATGACGCTCTTTGAGGTGGACGAGGCAGCGAGCCGCATTCGCGACGAAGTGGAAGGCGATGCGGAAATCGTCATCGGTGCGATCTTCGACCGCAATCTCGACGGTAGGTTCCGCCTCTCTGTTGTGGCGACCGGATTGGATGGCCGCAGAATGCTTGAACCGATGGACGCCTTTGTTCGGGATTTGGATCTGAAGCATACGCTACAGTAGCATGCGAGATTTTCGATGGGGCGGGAGAGAATTGAACGCCGAGGTGCCGGTCGGTCGCTTCGGCAGGCGACGGTCCTGCGAGGTGATGCTAGGATCAGGGCGGCAAAGATAAGGGAACTGAGATGCGCAAGTTTAACGTTATCGTCGCGAACGAAATCGAAGCTGATACCGCCGAAGAGGCCGCCCTGCTCATGTACCAGGAGCTGACGAAAGGGCAGCCACCGCTTCATTTTTCGGTCATGGATGACGCAAACTCCACTACCAGCATAACGCTGGATCGTGAAAAGGCAGATGAATTTGCCAGCATCGACCATACCGCAGACCCCGGCAACTGGTAACGAGATAGGTTCAAGAGGAGCGATCGAATTAAGATCAGTCGTCCATACGAAGCGACGAGCGCCCGTTTGTAAGATCATTTATGAGTTGTGCGACGGCTTGGACATCCTCTTGAGGCAATTGGATTGTCGCGTCGCAACCTTCGTCGGTGAAGTGCTGTTCGACAATGCGAACCTGATCGAGCGAGGCGAGGCGTGCCTTTACGAGAGCCAGATCGCTAAACTGAATTTTCGCTTGTCCGGCGATCATCGGCGTAAAAGCGATGAGCTTCGCTGCCCGCAGGCAGGCTGCGGCGCTCCCGCCATAGGCTCGCACGAGACCTCCCGTCCCAAGCAGAACGCCGCCGAACCATCTGGAAACGACCAGAATCACACGGTCAACTGACTGCCCGTCGATTGCAGCCAATATCGGCTTTCCGGCCGTACCGCTCGGCTCGCCATCATCCGAAAAGCGGTAGGCTTGTCCGATGCGCCAGGCCCAGCAATTGTGATTGGCCCCTGTTGCTGTGGCGACGGTCTGAAGAGCCAGTTTCGCGGTCTCCTCGGTATCGACCGGGATTGCGACGGCGCGAAACGTGCTCTTCTTGATGATCTGTTCGAAACTGCACTGCTCTTCAAGGCGAAACATCTTAATCCCAGCGATATGGAGTGCGGTGCTTGGTTCCAAATCCATCGCAGGAACCATGTGCAGCAACCATAGTTTCTCCATAAATGATGGAGGCGCAAATGTATCGCGATTTAAATGGGTTCTATGGAGGAGGAGGGAGCCCTCGGAAGCCGGAAAGAAAGCCTCCGCACTTGACGCCGGGTCAGCAGAAATTGCTGATGTGGGCGCTCGGACTTGAACTCCTGCTCCTATTTTTAGCCCCGATCGGCGGCGTCTCTGTTGTCAGCGCGTTGCTGTACATCGCGCGATGATCGGGCACGCCATCCCGGTCCCTGCTTTAGCCCTGCCTTGCCGCGGCTCCGGCCGCGACCGTCAGGATGAAGTCGTCGAGCTCCCGTTCCAGGCTTTCAACCGGCAGGCCGACGAACCGCCCTTCGAGGCTGATGCTGACGACGCCGTGAACGGCGCCGAACAAGGTTCGCGCACGGATGGCGCGCGCCGTCTCCGACATGGTCGGCTGCAGTTCGGCAAGCGGCTCGGCAATGATGCCCATCAAAAACATGTGCTCTTCCAGATGCCATTCGGGGCTCGGGCGATTATCCGGCGGCCGATGGTCGAAGAGCGCCTTCCATAGATTGCGATGAGCGACCGCGAACCGCAGATAACCGCGTGCGAGGTTGCGCAGGCGGTCCGTCGGCGTGTGATCCTTGACCTCCGCCAGCGTCAGCGAGGCTTCAAGCGCCTTCAGCGTCGACGAATTGACGTGAATGACGAGATCGTCGAGATCGGCAAAGACCGTATAGAGACCTCCAAGAGCGCAGCCGACATCCTGCGTGACGTCGCGTGCCCTGAGGTTGGAAAGGCCGTCGGTCGCGATGCGATTTCGCGCCGCCTCGATCAGCCGCAACCTCAGATCCTCGCGCTTTTCCAGGGTTTTTCTCGCCATTAACCATTCCAATCCGATTTTTGAACGTCGTTCAAAATTATTCTTGAACGACGTTCACGATTCTGGCATACATCATTTCATGAACATCGTTCATAAACGGGAGACGACAAATGTTCAATTCAATTCTGACGCTCATCCGCGGCCGGGCCTACGATGCGGAGCAGGCGTTCATCGATCGCAATGCCGTGCCGCTGCTTGCGCAGCAGATCCGCGACGCGGCGAGCGCCATCCAGTCGGCGCGGCGAGCAGTGGCGGTTGCCATTGCGCAGAATGAGCAGGAAAAGAGCCAGCACATGGCGATCACCGCGCGCATCGCGGATCTGGAAACCCGGGCCATTGCCGCCCTGCAGAAGGGCAGTGACGAGCTTGCCCGGGAAGCGGCAGAAGCGATTGCCCAGCTCGAGGCTGAGCGCGATGCCTCCGAGAAGGCACAGGCGCAATTCATCCAGACGATCGGTAAGCTCAAGGCAACCGTCCGCGCATCGGAAGCGCGTCTGCAGCAATTGCAGCGTGGCGAGCGGCTGGCTCGTGCCACCGAACAGACACAGAAGCTTAATGCCGTTAGCGACGCCGCCGCTGGCCTGGTTACGCTCGACGAGGCCGAGGAAACGCTTGCCCGCCTCCAGGCCTATCAAAATCGCTGCGAGATCACCGCATCGGCCATGAAGGAAATGGACGCCGCGAGCCGGCCCGAAATCGTCATCGAAAAACTCGCCAGCGCCGGCTTCGGCGCACCGCTTGGCCCCTCGGCCGATGGCGTGCTCGCCCGCCTTCGCGAACGCATGAATTCAGCAGCCTGAAACCAAACACATCAAACACATAAGAGAGGATACGATCATGAACGACAGCTTCCAGAAACACTCCCAGGCTTGGGTCAGCTTTTCCTACATCTCCTTCGGCGCCGCCGCCTTCATGCTGTTCGTCGGTCTCTACATGATGCCGATCGATCTCTGGGGCAAAGGCTATCTCGCCATGGGCATCCTGATGCTGGTGCAGACGGCGGTCAACGTGACCAAGACGATCCGCGACAATGCCGAGGCTGACAGGCTGATCCGCAAGGTAGAGGATGCCCGCACGGAAAAGCTGCTGGTTAAGTTCAATCGTGACGGTCAGGACTAAACTTTATTAACGACGCCGCAGAGTTGTATCGGCGCTCAACCTTTGCGTAATAACTCTGTGGCGTCTTGTTGGCTGAATGAGGGGTACGCCATGCAAAAGCACTTAATGAGATCGAGGAAGTTTGCGCCGCTGTTTTGGACGCAGTTCCTCACCGCTTTCAACGATAATTTTCTCAAGCAGACTCTGGTTTTTGTCATTCTAGCGGAGATGGCGACGGAGGGTGCGGCGCTGGTGACGCTTGCCGGCGGCATCTTCATCGTGCCGTTTCTGCTCTTGTCGGCGATTGCCGGCGAACTCGCCGACAAATATGACAAGGCGAAGATGGCTGAGCTTCTGAAGCGATGTGAGCTTGGCGTGGCAGCGATCTCCGTCGTCGGCATCGGCTTCTCGTCCATCTGGATACTGATGCTCGCCCTTTTCGGCTTTGGCGTCATCTCCTCGCTCTTCGGGCCGATCAAATACGGCATCCTGCCGGATCATCTGGAAAGCCGGGATCTTCCCAAGGCCAATGCCTGGATCGAGGGCGGCACTTTCATCGCCATTCTCACGGGCACCATGGTTGCGGCAGTCGCCTTCCGCGAGGGCGAGAATGTCTGGATCTTCGGCCCGATGATGATGGGGCTTTCCATCCTCTGCTGGTTTGCTGCGCGCATGATCCCCTCGACCGGTTCCAAGGCGCCGGATCTGGTCGTCGACACCAATGTCGTGCGTTCCAGCTACAGGCTCGTGAACGAACTTCGCGCCGATAGCCGCATCTGGCGCGCCTCGTTGATGAACTGCTGGTTCTGGTTCGTCGGCTCCTTCATCATGTCGATGCTGCCGGTCATGGTGACCGACATCCTCGGCGGCTCGGAAATTGTCGTCCCTGCTTATCTGGCGATCTTTGCCATCTCCGTCGCCATCGGCTCGGCCATCGCCGGCTGGATGGCTGCAGGCCGTATCGTGCTGCTGCCGGCGCCCGTCGGCATGCTGATTGTTGCGCTCTTCGGTCTCGATCTCGCCTGGAACCTGTGGGGCCTTCAGTCGACCGCCCATGCCGAAACCATTCTTGCCTTCTTTGCCGGACCGAAGACCATTCGCGTTGCCATCGACCTCGCCGGTATGGCAATCGGTGGTGCCTTCCTGGCCGTTCCGACTTTCTCGGCCATGCAGAGCTGGGCACATGAGGATCGCCGCGCCCGCGTCATCGGCGCATCGAATGTCCTGTCCGCTCTCTTTATTGCCGTTGGCTTGGCGCTTGTGGCTGTGCTGCAGGCAGTCGGGCTGTCGGTTCCGGTCATCATTCTCAGCATCTCCGTGCTTAACATCGCGATCGCCTGGGTCATGCTGAAAATGCTGCCGACCAACGCCTTCCGCGATCTCATCTCCATTATCTTCCGCGCCTTCATGCGGCTGGAAGTCGAAGGTCTTGAAAACATCCGCAAGGCCGGCCCGGCGCCGATCATCGCGCTCAACCATGTGAGCCTGCTCGACGGTGCTCTGGCGCTTGCCATCACCGAGGAAGAGCCTGTCTTTGCGATCGACTATGCCTTCGCCAAGAAATGGTGGGTGCGGCCGCTTTTGACGAAGTGCAAATTCCTGCCGCTCGACCCGACGAAGCCGATGGCGACGCGCTCGCTGATCAAGGTGATCCAGGATGGCAGCCCGGTCGGCATCTTCCCCGAGGGTCGCCTGACCGTCACCGGCACGCTGATGAAGGTCTATGACGGCGCGGCCATGGTCGCAGACAAGACCGGCGCGATGATCGTGCCCGTTCGCATCGATGGCCTGGAAAAGAGCTACGCCTCCTATCTGACCTCGAGTCACGTTCGTCGCCGTCTCTTCCCCAAGGTCAAGGTGACGATCCTTGAGCCGGTCAAGCTCGACGTTCCGGCAGAACTCAAGGGCAGGAAACGGCGCATCGCGGCCGGTGCCGCTCTCTATCAGATCATGTCGACGCTGATGTTCCGCACCGCCGACACCGACAACACCGTCCTCGGCCGCGTCATCGAAAGCGCCCATGAATATGGCGGCAAGAAGCTCGCCGTCGAAGATCCGATTGCCGGCAAGCTGTCCTATGCCAAGCTCCTGACCGGTGCTGCGGTGCTGGGCGCGAAGTTCCGGAAGATGTTCCCGAACGAGAAGACGCTCGGCGTCATGCTGCCGAACGCCAATGGCACGGCCGCGACCGTCCTCGGCGTCATGTCGGCGGGCAAGGTTCCGGCCATGCTGAATTTTACGGCCGGCGCTGCGAACATCCTGTCGGCCTGCCGGACGGCAGAGGTCAAGCATGTGCTCTGCTCACGCGCTTTCATCACCCAGGCCAAGCTCGGCCCGGTGGTCGAGGAACTCGAAAAGCACGTGACGTTCGTGTGGCTGGACGAACTGCGCACGCAGGTCACCTCGCTCGACAAGATCGTCGGCCTCGTCCGCAAGTACCGGCCGCTGGTCAAGCGCAGTGCCGATGATCCGGCCGTTATCCTCTTTACCTCCGGTTCCGAAGGTGCGCCGAAGGGCGTGGTGCTGAGCCACCGCAATATCCTATCGAACGCAGCCCAGGCGGCCTCGCGCATAGACTTCCACCCCGGCGACAAGGTGTTCAACATTCTGCCGATGTTCCATTCCTTCGGCCTGACGGCGGGCACGATCCTGCCGCTGGTTTCGGGCGTGCCGGTGTTCTTCTATCCGTCGCCGCTGCACTACCGCATCGTGCCGGAGCTGATCTACGTCTCGAACGCCACCATCGTCTTCGGCACGGATACGTTCCTGAACGGCTATGCGCGCACCGCTCATCCTTACGACCTCCGGTCGATCCGCTACATCTTCTCGGGCGCCGAGCCGGTGAAGGCGTCGACCCGCGAGGTCTATATGGAGAAATTCGGCCTGCGTATCCTGGAAGGCTATGGCGTGACCGAAGCAGCCCCAGTGATCTCGCTGAATACGCCGATGTACAACCGCACGGGAACGGTCGGCAAGATCATGCCGGGGATGGAATGGAAGCTCGATCCGGTTCCCGGCATCGACGAGGGCGGCCGTCTTCTTATTCGCGGCGCCAATGTGATGGCCGGCTACCTGCGCGCCGACAATCCCGGCGTCCTCGAGCCGCTGCGGGAGGGCTGGCACGATACCGGCGACATCGTCACCATCGATGAGGACGGTTTCGTCAAGATCCGCGGCCGTGCCAAGCGCTTTGCCAAGATTGGCGGCGAAATGATCTCGCTTGCCGCCGTGGAGACCCTTGCCGCGCAGCTCTGGCCTGGTGCTCTCAGCGTCGTATCGGCCGTGCCGGATGCGAAGAAAGGCGAGCGTCTTATCCTGCTGACCGATGCGCCGGATGCGAACCGAAGCGATTTCCTGGCATTCGCCAAATCGAAGGGCGCCACGGAAATGATGGTCCCTGCCGAAGTCACCGTCGGCAAGGTGCCGGTACTCGGCTCTGGCAAGATCGATTTCGTGACGGCGCGCGCCGTGGCGATGGAAGGACTGTCGCAGTCGCAAGCGGCGTAAGTTTCGTACCTGGGCAGCAAAGCGGTCGGTGGTTAACGCCTGCAATGCGCCCGGGCCGAAAACCGCGACCGCGGTGACGAGGGCAGGGCACATCAACAATGCGGGTGGTTATTTGCGTAACTTCACCCGCAAGGCGGAACGAGGCGAGCTTTCGCTTCGACCGATGTTGATGGTGTGTTTCAGGTTTCTGCTTAATCGAGCGGATAGGCCGACAAAAGCCTATCCGCACTAAATGAACGCAAACGTGGCTTTTCGCGCTTCGACAGCCGCGCGAAGGTTCGATTTGTGGCAGTTCTCGTAGAAGACGGCGGTCTCCGCCGGCATCGCAGCCGGGACGTTGACAAAATCCTGTAGTCGTAGGCCGGGTCGCTCGTTTAGAGCCGGATCAGCCAAGTGTTCATCAGCTAGTTCGGCGACGCGGTCGCGCAATGCTGCGAAGTAGGAAAGGTTTTCGTCCACGACGGATGGTGCGGAGGTTTGGCCGTGCGCGAGGACAACGTGATTTGCCTTCAAATCACGGATCCGCTGCAACGATGAGCAAAGCGCATGAAGGTCAGCCGGAGCTTTGCTCCAAACTTCCGGAATCGGCGTCTCGACTGCGTCGACGGCCAGGCAGACGCGAATCTCGGGAATCCACACAGACACATGGTCGGGAGCGTGCCCGGGCGTATGAATGAGCTCCAGCGTGAGGTCCCCGCCATGAAGCGCCATCTCCTCGCCAGCGAAGGTGATATTGGGTGCGATGATCTCGACATCATGGAACCGCGCGCTTTCCTGCATCTTGTCGCTGAGAGTTTGCCGGGATGACGGATCATGCAACCGCTCGAGTGCTTTGGCATGCGCGACGATCGGCACTCCGCCGCGGAGTGCCGCATTGCCCCAGAAATGATCCCAGTCCATATGGGAGTTGACGACAACGAGCGGTCGATCCTGCAAATGACCGCCAAGCAGTTCGAGTGCCCTCGCACAGAGGGCCGGGGTCGCCAGCGTATCAATCAGAACGTTGAATCTCTCGGTGCGGACGAAGACGCTGTCGACTTCGTCCGCTGCTCTGATAATGGCGATGCGATCGTCGAGATCGGGATAAGAACACAATTCAACGGTGATATCCATCAAGGGCAGCTTTCAGTGGTTTTCGGCATAAGGCCTGTCGAAAGATCGCAATGCCGCGCCAGAGCGCATGTCGCTGTTCTTCCACACCATCGGCTTTTCTTAAGTGACGGGACTCGCCCCTTGCGTGAATCTTAGCCTGATTGGGTCGCTGGCGACAAAGCTCTCTCAGAAACACCTAGAGAATGCCAATTTCCCACCGGCGTCAGTAAACCAATCGAGCTCGTATCGTCCCCGGAATCTGGCGAAGCGCGTCAAGTATGTCATCCGGCGTCTCGCCAACGTCCTCGACTTCAATGACCACGTAACCCGTTTCGCCGTGCGTCTGTAGGAACTCACCGACGATATTCAGTCCACGGGACGAAAAAATCGTATTCAGATTGTTCAGGATGCCAGGGCGATTTTCATGAACATGGATGAAACGCGTTCCATTTGGACGTGGCGGCAATTGAACCTGGGGAAAATTGACCGCGCCCAGCGTCGAGCCGACGTCGGAATACTCGACAAGCTTCCTGGAGACTTCCCTTCCAATGCGCTCCTGGGCTTCTTCGGTCGACCCGCCGATGTGCGGAGTGAGAATGACATTATCCAAACCCTGCAGCGGCGTGTCGAAGCGCTCGCTATTTGATGCCGGCTCCTTCGGGAACACATCCACAGCCGCACCCGCGAGATGTCCTTCTTTCAAAACCTTGGCAAGCGCTTCGAGATCCACCACGGTCCCGCGCGAATTGTTGATGAAAATGGCTCCCTTTTTCATCCTGCGCAGTTCGGCTTCAGTGATCATGTTTTGCGTCGAACTGGTTTCCGGAACATGCATCGTCACATAATCCGAGATTTCGAGAAGCTCGCCGAGCGTTGCCATCGACTCTGAATTGCCGTGGCGAAGCTTATCTGAAGGATCGAAATAGCGCACAATCATGCCCATGCTTTCCGCAAGGACGCTAAGCTGCGACCCAATGTTGCCGTAGCCGACGATGCCCAGCGTTTTCCCGCGCACCTCACGACTGCCTACGGCCGATTTTTCCCACCCACCTTTGTGGGCGGATGCTGAACGCGGGAAAATCTGCCTGGTCAGCATGATGATTTCGCCGATCACAAGCTCTGCAACCGAGCGCGTGTTCGAATAAGGAGCGTTGAATACGGGGATTCCGCGTCGACGCGCTGCATCCAGGTCGACCTGATTGGTCCCCACGGAAAAACAACCGACGGCGATAAGCTTTTTGGCGGATCTGAAAATTTCGTCTGTCAGATGTGTGCGTGAGCGAATTCCAATGATATGCGCATCGGCTATATGACTTTTGAGATCCTTGTCATCCAGAGCCTTCGGCAAATGCGTGAGATTGACGTAGCCGGACGACGAAAAGTAGTCCACGGCGCTCTGACTGATGCCCTCAAGCAGAAGTACGGAAATCCGATCGCGCGGAAGAGAAAGATGTCGGGTCATTTGAATTGCCTTCGATTGTCGCATTCGATTAAGCCGAGGTCGCTTGTCGGCCAGAGAAACGCACAGATATGGCAACATGCTTTAGCGACCATCCGGCGGACAGCGCAAGAACAAACTCAACCATATTTGGCGGCAAAGGACCACGCCCATGGTCGACGACTTTTGGGGAATCGGCTCATAACCGATCGAAGATGAGAAAGCACGTTCGGCGATGTTTTGCGAGCGAGCGCAAGTGTTGTCGCTGCCCGAGGCTGCGTTCCTTCAATCGGGAAGATTGGCCCGCCCGCCAGCGCCGAGTCTGGCGAGAACTGGCGGCGAGGCGATCGGACGCCCGGACCACTTCAAAATATAGTCGCGGAAATGCTGTCGTTCCTCTGCGGAAGCGAAAATGCGATCAGGCCAGACATGCGCCCATGTCTTGGACATCCAGAAATAAAAAGTGCCATTCTCTTCCTCGATCGCGCGGAGCGACGGCCACGGGCAGCTCAGCGTCTGACCGTTCGCTGTAAAGCGGATACCTTCCTGATCCACCCATGCCTCGACCGGTACGCCCGCTCCGCCATTTTTGACCAGCCCTCGACGATACATGGCGCGCAGCAGTGCGCGCGCCGGCTTGATCAGGACGACCGTTGCCAGAGCGCATAGAGCCACCGTCGCGACGACCACCAAGGCAAACCGCACCACGTTGCCGGAGCGCCAGCTATCGTAGCTTGTGATGAGAGCGACGAACAGCGCAATGAACGAGATGGCAAGCACGGAAGGCCGCAGTGGCAGTAGCTGGCGCGTCGTGTGCTGAATCGCCAGATGATCATCCAGGGTTAGTTCAAACACCTTATGGAAACCCGGCTCACGGCTTGCCGGCCAGATTTTGGGAACCGAAGTGCGGGGAATCTCAGACATAAGATGACCTATTGCAGAGTGGAGACTTCTCTTCCTGACACACATGGCCGAGGTGGATCGTGCAATGCGGGGTAGCAGAGCCGACCATCTCTTGCTCGGATTATTTCGACAAGCCCCTGGTTAAATACGCGGGCTATTTTTGTCACGGAAACCGAACCGCGAAAGTCTTAATTTTCATCAATACCTATTTAGAAACCTACAGCCGATAGACTCCCTGCCGTCTGAGTTAATATGGAAACGCGGAGTGACATGCTGATTGGCTACATGCGCGTCTCGACCGGCGAGCAGAATCTCGATCTCGCCGGCGCGATCCCTTTCCAATCCAGTCAATGAGGTTCAGGTACTCGTCACAGCCGTGGCAGCAAACAACTAATACTTGTTTGCTCCGGGCGCGGCCGTAGTTTACTCAGCCAGCCCTTCATCGAGGTCGCCGAGCAAGTATCGCGAAGCGAACGATCAGCGAAACGGCGGCAGCACCGAGACCGGCGACGAAACCAAACCATATCCCAATGCCGCCTAAGCCGAGCGGGAATGCGAGGACGTAGGCGCCGAGGAAGCCTATACCCCAATAGCTGGCGATTGCGAGTGTCATCGGCACGACCGAATCCTTCAGGCCGCGAGTGAGACCCGCCGCGACCGTTTGCAGGCCGTCGAACAGTTGAAAGGCGCCCGCAAGCGTGATGAAGGGTATTGCCAGCTCGACAACCTTCCCGGCGTCGGGCGCGGATGCATCGATGAAAAATCCCGCGAGAAGCCGTGCTTGCGAAAGCAGCAGGCTACCGCTTAGCAATGCGAATAGCGCTGCCATGGCGAGTGCGGTGATCCCGGTCCTGATGATGGCGCTGCGGTCGGCGCGGCCCGCTGCCAATCCAACTCTGACGGTTGCGGCCTGCGAGAGGCCGAGCGGGACCATGAACGCAATGGCGGCCAATTGCATGGCGACGCCATGTGCGGCGAGTTGAAGTGTGTCGATCCAGCCGATCATGACGGCTGCTACGGAAAACAGGCTCATTTCCGACAGGATCATCATGCTGATGGGTATGCCGTGGCGGAGCACTTCCGCGAGCGCTGGCCAATTCGGCGTGAGCATCTCCTTGTGAAGCGCAAATTTCCTGCACTCCGGAACAAGTGCGATGTAAATGGCGAGACAGAGTGCGAACAGCACTTCCACTGCAACGGCAACCCAGGCCACACCCTTCAGGCCGTATGTGGGAAAGCCAAAATGGCCAAGCGCAAATGTGTAGCCAAAGATCGCGTTGAAGACGACACATATGAGGTTGACGTAGAAGATGATGCGTGTCCTGCCCATGACACTCAAGAACGACTTCAGCACCATGAACGCCAATGCAGGTGCAACGCCGAAGCCCATGATCGTCAGATAGGACGCAGCCTTCGCGACCACGTCAGGCTTCTGTCCCATCCAGAGCAAGACGGGCTCGCAAAACAAAAATAACGGCAAAACCAAAACGGAATAGGCCAGCGAGGCCCATACTGCCATGCGGATAAAGCGGCGCGCGCCATCCCTGTCTCCGCGTCCAATGCCTTGGGCGACGAGCGGCAGGATTGCGATCGAAAACCCTGAGCCAAAGTACAGGATCACGAAGAAGTATTGGATCGACAGCACGATGCCGGCCAGGTCCATTGCACCCAGACGACCGACAATCATGACATCCGTCGTATTGATGGCAAGCTGCGCCAATTGTGCGCCTATGAGAGGCAGGCCGAGGCGGAGCGTTCCGGAAAAGTGCTCGCTCCAACTTTGCCGGTGCGCATTGTTTGATTGATCCATGTCTAACCGCCTCGCTCGCCGCGACGTCGGGCGACGCGCGGCTGCCCCCTTGCTGCTCTTTTGATTTCGGCAGGCGCCGTCGGCATGTTCGGCTACGGAGCGAGCGCCGCCGGTTTCACAAGCGGTTCGGGATAGTTTGTCTGGCTGAGGATCATTCCGTACGCGCCGAAGGTGAAATGGGTGATCTCGTTCGTCGCAGGATCCCGTCCGAGTGCCGCGCAGTACGAACGCAGCCCGGAAAAGTCCAGTACCATGCCAGCGGCCATGACCATCACTTTCTCGGAAAATGTGAGGAGATAGATGTCTTCCCGCAGCCTGAACATCTGGCAAGGATCGATGTCGGCCTTCGGATATTCCTCACCTTTGAGGCAGTGCCACGCGTACCATTCGGCGTTGAGGTATATATGTTCGTAAACGTCGTCCTCGCTGTAGATCCACATCGCGCGACGACCAAACAGATCGCTCGTTTGCGCAATCTTTTCCCCCTGCAGCGCCTGGTCGGCGACCCTGCCGAGAGTGACGGTCTGAATGACGGCCGGTTCATTGCCGATTTTTTCACCCACGACGTTTTGAATGAAGACGACTTCGCCGGAACGGAGATCAGCGACGACGCTCATCGATGTACGAAGATCGTCCGCATGCTGGAAGGCAATGAGAAACAGGTCATCGGCGACCCTCTGTGCTTCATAGGTTTCATTGCGCTTGACGGCCGCTCCCCGCGAGCTCCAGCGCATCTTCTCCGCATCGACGAACTCGAAAGAAAAATCCTGGCCGTTGCTCAGTTCGAGATCGATCTTTCGCCCGGCAAGCTCGGCGCTGCGCTCAGCTTTGTTGGCAGTAAAATTCGCACCAAGGCCGAGGGCATTGTCGGACTGCGGCATTACCTGTTCGTTCATCGCAATGTTCCTTTACGGGATGTGAATGTTTGGCGGGCCTATCCGGCAGTCGGCGCCGACTTTCCCCATCGTTCCTGCGAAATGGTGGAAATAGACAGCGTGTTCGCGAGCAGGGACCGGGTGTAAGGATGGCTTGGCCGTGTCAGCACATCCTCAGTCATGCCAATTTCCGCGGTCCTGCCCTTGTCCAGAACCAAAACCCGATCCGCAAGATTGCGGACGACCGCCAGATTATGGGTGACGAAAACCATCGCCAGCCCTTCCTCGTCCCGAAGCCTGGTCAAGAGATCGAGTATGGCTTCCTGTACAACGACGTCGAGAGCGGAGGTGATCTCATCGCAAACGAGGACTTTGGGCTTGCAGATCAGCGCGCGTGCTATGCAGACACGCTGACGTTCGCCACCGGAAAGGCGATCCGGCCGCAGGTTCGCTTGATCCGCGCGAAGCCCGACTTTCGACAGCACTTCAACAATGGCGTCCCGCCGCCTTCCCCGATCGCCTTCAACGAGGTCATAGGCTGCCCCGATGCTCTCGCCGACCGTCCTCCGCGGATTTAAGGCGGAAAACGGGGACTGAAAGACGTATTGCAGCTCCCGCCGCGCTTGCAGAGAACGTTGACGGGCGCGTGCTGGCAGGGCGATGCCTTCAAGCTCTACCAAACCGTTCTGTTGCACGTGCTGCCCGACGATGCTCTTCGAGAGGGTGCTTTTTCCCGAACCCGATTCGCCGACAACGGCCAGGCACTCGCCCGCATGGACATCGAAAGTGACTCCGGCCAGCACCGAGATCGTGCCGTAGTGCGCCGCAAGGTCAACGACCCTCAACACTGGTCTTGCGGACGCATCACCACCCGGCCGAATGTTCCTGTGCGGTCCGGTGAGTGCGACATCCGGGGCGGCGGCCAGGAGCTCGCGGCTATAGATATGTGCCGGCGCCTTGAAAAACGGGCCTGCCGCTTTCTCCTCCACGATCTTTCCATCGCGCATAACGACGATGCGGTCGGCTATCGCTGCGACCACAGAGAGGTCGTGCGTCACATAGAGGGCGCCGATGCCATGATCCGTGCAAAGCCGGCGCACGAGCTTCAGCACGACTGCCTGGGTCGCAACGTCAAGGCCTGTCGTCGGCTCGTCGAGCACCAGTACCGCTGGTTCCAGCAGCATGGCGATGGCTATGCCGAGACGCTGAAGCTGGCCGCCGGAAACCTGATGCGGAAAGCGGGCAAGAAATTCGTCGTGGGTGGGAAGGCCAACTTCACCGAGGATCTCGGTTGCCCGGATTCGTGCCGTCCTACGATCCCAGCCGTGACACAGGGCGACATCGATCATCTGATCGAGGATACGGATGGCCGGATTGAACGCAGAGGCCGGGTCCTGCGCAACATAGGCAATGATCTTTCCGCGAACCGATAGGAGGGATTGCGGTGTCTGAGAGAGAATATCGATCCCTTCGACGCATACGTGACCGGATGCGATCGTTGCGCCGGTGCGGGTGTGTGCCAGGAGGGCGGTGCTGACTGTCGTCTTGCCCGATCCCGATTCTCCAATCAGGCATAGGATTTCGCCGGGCGAGATCTCAAAATTGACGTTTGAGACAATTTGCCGACCGTCCTTCAGCGCGACGCAGAGATTGGTCACCTTTGCGCGGGAAGCCCTTGCTGGATCTTGGTCCGCCATCGTCAGCTCCTCTTCCACGATCATTGCAATGTGATCGCGCCGCGCGCGGTCGAAGCGCCCAGCCGTCCGGTGTGGAGCCTCAGCAGTTGGCCGACCATGTTGTCCGCATCGGCAGCCCGGAAGGCGGCGATCAAGAGACCGTCGCCGTCGAATGCGAGATGCATCGGGTGGCCAGGGACTGGATGGGATATCAGGCTGCTTCCGTCCGGGGCGACTTCATCGATCGAACTGGAACCGAAGGAAGCGATCCAAAGCGTCCCGTCCTCGCCGACGCGGATGCCGTGCGGCGTGTGGCCTTCAGGCAATTGAATGACGTCTTCGATCCTTCCGTCCTTGCGCAGGCGACGAACCCTGTCCGAATAAGCTTCCGTCCAGACGACGGCCCCATCCGCCTCGACCACAAGTCCGCAAGGGAATGTGCATCCCGTATTGACGAGAAGTTCCGCGCTGCCGTCCGGATTGATCGCGAAAATCCGGCCTTCGCCTTTCCGGTTCTCCTTCTCCCACTCCCAAATGTGGGAGTCCGCGACATAAAGCCGGCCGTCCGGTCCGAAAGCGATATCATGAGGAGAAACAAGAGGCACTCCGGCAACCTCGGTCAGGATGGTTTCGGCTTGATCCTGACCAGGCGATATCTTCTGTATGCAGGGTGCGATCTGGTCATCCGCCGCCCAGAAATTGCCGAGGACACCGCCCGTATGGGCGAGATAGAATGCGTCGTCGCTACCGCGAAGGATGGCAATCGGGCCACTTGTGACCCTGGAAATAACCTCCCGCCCACTCCGCAGCGAATAAGCGACGATCTCGCCAGTCATTACGTCGACCGTGAGGAAGCGTCCATCTTTCAGGGTGTCGCCGCCCTGCGGCATCTCACCGAAGTTCCGCTCCAGGATATGAACCGTGTTTTGATCGCTCATTTTGGTGTTCCTCATAACCTCATGAAGCCGCGCGTCATCGGCATGCCCTTGGCATCGACGCGCATGCGAAGTAAGCGGCCCGGTCGCAGCGAGTCCTCATCGCCGGGATCGACCGGCGATCCGAAATCGGTAACGTAGAGCCAGTCATCGACAAACGTGCAATTGACGGGTACGCCGCCGACTTCGATTTCCCTGAGCGTCCTGCCGTCGCGCGAAAGGACCGCGACAAGCCCTGCTTCGAACGTCGTGATCCAGAGATTTCCCTCGCTATCGATGGCAACACCCTCGGGGGTCTGGCCGGCGGGCAGGCGAGCGACGACTTCGCGTCGGCCATCGGGACGCAATCGTCCGATCACCCTCGTGTAGGATTCGAGCCAGATGATCGACCCGTCCGCTTCGCAGCCGATGCCGTTTGCGAAAACAGGTCCGAGATCAATGATCTTCTCGGCCAAGCCATCCGCGCTTACGGCGTGGATGGCGCTCGATTGTGTCGGATTGTCCGGTTCCCAGAGGCCGGAATCGGTGAAATACAACCGTCCGTCCCGTCCCCAGACCAGATCGTTGGGTGCGAAATATGGCTCGCCATTTGATGCCGAGCAAACCGACTGCACGACAGCGCCATCCGGCGAAATTCGTTGTATCGAAGGCATCTGCGGCCGCGGAAGGGCATGGCCGCCGTAATTGGCTCCACTTTGGGTGACATAGATCCAACCGTCGGAGCCGAGCGTGGAGCCGTAGGGAGCGCCACCTGTGGCGGCAAGCGTTACAACGGCTCGATCCGGATACCATACGCAAACCCGGCCGCTATCGGCCTCGACGAACAGGATACCGCCATCCCGCAAGACATCGGGACCTTCCGGATGGCCAAGGCCCTCAGCCAGAATTTCGATTTCCACGACCGCTGTCACAGCACGTCTCCGATACCGAGTATGTCGCTGACGGCATCCGTCAGTGAATTCACTGCCAGCGCGAAGAAGGCGATCATTGCGATCGGTGCGATAGTTCCCCACGGGGCGATCATCAGGCCGCTTCGGTTCTCGTTGACCATCAGGCCCCAATCGGCATTCGGCGGCTGAATGCCGAAACCGAGGAAGCTCAATCCCGCGATGATGCCGATGGACCAGGTCAGGAGCGCTCCGAATTGGACGATCAGCGGCGTTGTGACGTTGGGCAGGACTTCCTTGAGCAGAATTTTGTAGCGAGGCATCCCCACGAGCTCCGCCCAGGCGACATATTCCTGATGGATGACAGACAGCGCCACGCCGCGGCTAAGCCGCGTCACCGTCGGAAGCCAGCCTATGGCGACGACCACGACGATCAACGACGGATCGTGGCCGAGCATGGACAGAAACAATATGACGAGGACGATCAAGGGAAACGCCAGCAGAATGTCGTTAAACCAGCCAACTGCCGTGTCGACGAGCCCGCCTGCATAGGCCGCGAACAAGCCGAGGGCGGCACCGAAGACGATCGCGATGAGGCTTGCCAGCGTGGACATCCAGACAACCGACCGGCCTCCGCACAGAATTCGCGAGAATATGTCTTGCCCGAGGTAGTCGGTCCCGAGCCAGACACCGACGCCTGCCACGTCGAAGGGTATTCCGACAATATCAGATGGCTCGTGGGGTGCGAACAAAGGTCCGAGATATGCGATCGCCAGCAACAGAAACGTCGCCACAGCCGCACGGCGTACCCGCCCCGAGGCAAGCAGTTTCCGACAGAATCCGGTTCCGGTCGCGTCGTAGGATGGATTACTCATTTGCTCCACTCGATGGTTCGCAGGCGGGGTGTGAGCAGGATCGTCAGCAGATCCGCGACGATGTTGAAGATGACGACGCCGGTGGCGAAGATCAGGGTCACGGCCTGCAGGACCGGCAGGTCACGAAAGCGGACCGCATCATTCAGCAACCCTCCGAGACCGGGATAGTTGTAGATGTATTCGATGACGACAACGCCACCGAGGAGATAGCTGAGCATCAGGGCGCTTCCCTGCACCATCGGCACCAGGGCATTCGGAAGCGCATGCCGCCACACCACTCGCCGTTCGTTGATGCCGCGCAGCCGCGCCTGGACCACATATTCCGATTCAAGCGCCTCGATCATCGCGGCCCGCATTTGGCGTATGAGATAGGGCGCGGTGATCAGCACGCCGGTCAGCACGGGCAAGACGAGCTTGTAGGGATGTCCGAAGCCGTTTTGCCCCGGTGGAATCAGAGAAACGGCGGGAAAGATCTGGAAGACGAGCGTGGCGAGCGAAATCAGCAATATGGTGCCGATCACGAAATCCGGCAGCGCCATGAGGCTGAGAAAAACCAGCATTAGCGATCTGTCCACAATGCGGTTGCGCCAGACCGCCATTGCGACGCCCACAGCGATGGAAAGCGGAATGAGAATTGCCGCTGAGAAGATGAGAAGAGCCAGAGAATTGAGAAGCCGGGCTCCGATCAAGGAGACGACAGGCTGCTTTGCCGCAATCGAAACGCCAAGATCGCCCGTCAGGAGGCCGCCAAGCCAAGAGACGTATTGAACTGGCAACGGACGGTTCAGCCCGAGCTGTTCCCTCAGATTGGCCAGGAGTTCGGGTGTCGCCTGCCGGCCCAGAATGGTCTGTGCCGGATCCGAGGGCAACGCCTGGGTGGCTACAAAAATCAGAATGGAAACGACAAAAAGAACGAGGACGCCGCTCAACATCCTCCGGAACAGCCATTTGAGCTGTGCCGCTGCGTCTGAACTCGCCGGCATGCTTACGGTTCTTGCTTCGGCGTCAGACATTGGCTTCATCGCAGCGCACCAATCACCTCGTCGCAGGTCGCTATTTCGGCAAGCATGGACAGGCCGCCGCTCAATGCGATCTCGTGCATTTCAGCGCTTTGCGATGCTGTGCCATCACTGGCGATGATTACGCGATACCCGAGATCGCTCCCGTAGCGCGCGGTCGATTCGACCGAAAGATTAGTCCATGCGCCAGTCAAGACGAGGGTGTCGATCCCCATCGCCCTCAGCGTCTGGTCGAGATCGGTGCCGGCGAAAGCGCCCGCCCGCTGCTTCTCGATGACGATATCGCTAGGGCCTACCGAAAGCTCCGGCAGCATCTCCAGTCCAGGGGCGCCCGGCTGAAGATCGGGATCAGCGTGCCCTCAGGCCCCGTGGCCTGCGATGATGAATGAAGACGACGGCGACGTCTTTCTTGTTTGCTGCGTCACGCAGAGCGACAATATTGGCGACCAAATTCTGCTCGGTCGCGTGAGGTTGTGCATTTCCCTCCGGGCCGACGATGCAGACGTGCATGTCCAGAATGATCAGTGCCGTGCTGGCTGCGTCAATGTCTTGCAAACGCATGACTTTCCTCACATGTCGATCGTTGAGCGAAAAGCCGGCCAGGGGCGGGCATCGCATTGCACCGCTTGAATACGGCCGAGAAATTGTGGAGCCGGCTGGCTTTCGTCGAATGGCCCCAAGTCGGCAACGTAAAGTCGTCCGCCATGAAGTGTTCCGTTCAGCGGCAAACCACCGGTTGGAATGAAGCCGATGATTTCGCCGTTTGGCGTGATGATATCGAAGCCCGCGGCTTCCAGGGCAGCGACCCAGAAATTGCCATTCTCGTCGATTTTGAGCGACTCCGGCGTATGGCCGGGAGGCAAGGTGCAAACCTCAGCCGGCGAGCCTCCCTTTTTCATGCGCATGATCCGCCGAGTATAACATTCCGCCCAATAAACGGTCCCGTCCCCGGCAAGTGCGATTCCGCTCGGGAACACATGGCCGGTGTCGAGGATCAATTCGGCATGCCCGCGTGGCGAAATGGCAATGATGGCACCGGGTTCCGTATCTCCGTCGGGAGCCCATGTCCCTGAATCTGTCATATACAAGGATCCGTCCGGACCCCACGCCAGATCGTGAGGGGCAAGTAGAGGCCGTCCCCCCACTTCGCGGCAGATTTCCGTCACCTTGCCAGTGGACATGTCAAGGCATTCTAGTGCCGGTGGGCGTTGATGGTCGGCGCGCCAATCACCCGCCTGTCCGCCATTCTGCGTGAAATAGACCTGCAGGTCGCTTCCGAGCAGCACCGCATTTGGTCCTCCGCCGCAGCGATAAAGCTCGGACAGTCGTCCCGAGGCGCTGCACAGCATAAGACGGGACCTGTATGTTTCCGCGAAAATCACGGTGCCGTCGTCCATGACGTCAGGTCCTTGAGGATGCCCGAGCGACTCCGCAATCGTAGCCGCAAGTTCAGGCATCGACAGGCACTCCTGTTTCCATCGAAATGATTTCGACCTTGTCGTACCATTCCTCGAGCAGCGGATGGTTTTCGTCCACGGCCTCAAGCGATGCCGCGTCAGTCCACAAAACGACGTCGAGAAACGTGCCATCGGCCATCTGATAGAAGGCGTTGGAAATGAAGCCGGGTGTCTTTTCCCTCAAATCGCTGCAGAAGCGCGGGCGCATGGCCAGGATCGCGTCGGCCATGCCCTCTTTCGGGCGAATATGCACGACTTCGACCAGGCCGGTTTTCTCTGATGCTGTCATTTCATCCATCGATTACGTGGTTCATGATAGTTTGACCGCCATCCACCGTGATGGTCGATCCGGTGAGGAAGTCCGGGGCGTCCACCACCAGGAACCGGACCACTTTCGCAACTTCGTCAGGGTTAGCCGCGCGTGCCTGAGGGTTCATGACCGAGAGTGCGCCGGGGGGCAGGGATTCCACGAACTCTCCGATCATGGGCGTGTGAATCCAGCCCGGGGCGACAGAGTTCGCAACGATGCCGTCGGAGGACAGGTCGACTGCAAGGGACCGCACGAGCGCGTCGACGCCCGCTTTCGCCGCGCAATAATGCGCAAGACCCGGATCGGCGACACGCGCGCTGATCGAGGAGATGAACACCATGCGCCCATGCGTACCGGCGGCGAGAAAGGCCTTTGTCGAAGCCATGGCGATCAAGGCCGCGCCGCGAAGCACGGTGGCGTTCATGTCGTCCCAATCCTGCAACTTCATATCTTTGAAATTGGCGACATGAAGGGCAGCCGCTGCACTGACAACAGCGTCCAGACGGCCGTAAGCGCTTGCCGCGCGAACGAAAACCGCATCGACATCGGACGAGTTGGCGACGCTGCCGCTGACCGTTTCTATTTCCGCGTCGGCGACCGTGCTGAGGATGGAGTGCGCCGCCTCATCGAGTGTGCGTTGACGCCGGCCGTTGATGACAAGCCGATATCCGGCCAAGGCGAGTGACCTAGCACAAGCAAGGCCGATGCCGCTTCCGCCACCTGTCACGATCGCTACGGGCTTCCCGGTCCTCGTCATTGCTCTTCAATCCAGAGATCTGCGGACCGGTAGGTGGAGAAACCGGACACATCAGGTGCGATTCCAGCCACACCACGAGTGAAGTCGACTGAATTTTGGAAGCCCCAGATAATCGTGCCACCTTTTTGGTATTGGATTTCCTGCATACGATGGGCCATCGATGTCCGCTTTGCATCGTCTGCTTCAGCAAGCGCCTTGTAGAACAGGCCGGAGAATTCCTCGTCATTGAAATGCGAGAGATTGAGGCTCGAAGTCGGACCGTCCGCCTGCATCAGTGTGACGAAATAATTGTAGGGCGGCTGAAGGTTCGGAGAAAAGCTCCACTTTCCATACTGATCGCCATAGAATGCGGCGGAATCCACCTTGTTCAGCTTCACGTCGACGCCTGCCGATCGCGCCTGCGCAGCGTATAGTTCGGTCGAGGTGAGCACGCCGGAGCCGAGATCGCTGGTCGTCAATTCGACTTGAAGATTTTCGAATCCGGCCTGCTTGAGCAGGAACTTCGCCTTATCGGGATCGTGCTGACGCCGCGGCAAATCCTTATTGAACAAGGGGTCAAGAGGCGCATAGAGATCGTTAGCGATGCGGCCTTCGCCCAGATAGGCACCCTTAACCATGGCATCGCGATCAACGAGCAGTTTGAGTGCTTCGCGAACCCGCACATCGTCATAGGGCTTCTGGTCGACCCGCACGTTGAGTGGGATAAAGCTGACTGTCTCGCTGCGATTAATCTGGAGGCTGGTGTCCGCAGCGAGGACGCGGATCAACGGGAAGGATACGAAATCGGCCATGTTGATCTGGCCGCCCTGCAAGGCATTGATCCTTGCGGTTTCGTCGTTGAAATTGACATGCGTAATGCCGTCCACATAGGGACGTCCATCGCGCCAGTAGTTCTCGTTCCGCACCATGACGGATTGCTGGCCCGGCACAAAGCTTTGCAGTTTGAATGGACCGGTCCCGACTGGCTTTGCGAGGTCGAAGTCCGTCGGGACGATCGGCAAGGCAAGTGATGCGGCCTCCGGAAAACAAATCATGCCGGATTTGAGCTTGAAGCGCACCGTGCGCTCGTCGAGCTTCTTCGTTTCCTTCAGATCGAGCGTTGCCAGCAGACCGCCATATATGGCTCCCGTCGCCGGATCGAGGCAGCGCTGGGCACTGTAGATGACATCGTCGGCGCTCAGCGTCTTGCCGTGATGGAACTGAATTCCTTTCTTGAGACGGATTGTCCATTCGTCCAGCGTTGCGTTCGGTTCGCCCGATTCAATCAGCCACGGATCGATCGTATAAGCTGCGGAAGCCGACCATAATGTCTCGTAAAGTGCCGTGAACCGCGCGTAGTCCGCCGCCGAAAGCACCTTGAACGGATCGAGTGAATCGCCGGCGCTGCCGCCCTGAATACCGTGGATAAGCATGCCGCCGCGCTTTGGCGTTGCGGCCCGGGCCTCTGTGACAAGCGGATTTCCAAAATGATCGACGAAGGAGGTCCCGCCGGCGAGGGCAGCGCCCGCTAACGCCCCGGCTTTCAAGAAGTCGCGGCGCCCGTAATTCCCAGTCAAAAAATTCTTCATTTCCTCTCCCCCATATTATTCTCCCTCCCGGAGAATGCCGGCTCTCTGCCGGCCCTCGACTACATACGCAATGTGGCGTTGACCGCCGTTTCCTCGTCCTGCGCGCAGGACCGATGCACCGCATTTTCAAACAGCAGGCAAGCTGCCGCACAACGGCACGAGCGCGTCGGCTATGGATTGACCCGGATTTGCCTTAAATGCGGCTCGTTTCTCACGACTTGCGAGCGCGTTATTTGTCTCGCTTGCGCGTGCCGAATGGGGTTTCATTACGGCTATTTAAGACCAATCGTTTCATGTAAGCTTGGTCAAAAGTGACGGAAAATGCGGACTGTAGCGACAGATCGTGTTTTCAGTGGGCGTGTTGACCCAAATGCGGTCGCAGACCGACTGGTACGATAAACAGGATGTGCACATAATGTCGGATATCGGGGCTTTCGAAGCGGATTTGCGCAAGATGTGCGGCTACTTCGTCCTTTTGAGTGCCCGCAACAAAAAGGCTGAGGGCCAGGTATCGATCGAGATCGGCGCAGGCATCAGCTTCGTGGAGGTGTGCTCCAATCTCCAGCAGGCGTCGAGAAGTCGGCGGGAGATAAACCTCGATTTCAGAGATGATTTCTTCCTGATCATTCAGCGGGAAGGCAATGCTTTGGTAAGCCAGCATGAATTGTCTCACTGGCTGCAACCCGGGGACATGGTTCTCGTCGATAGCCTCGAACCTTCGGAATTCACCTTCTTCGGGGAATTCAACAAGCTCTGCTTTGTCATGTTGCCTCGCGGCGATGTCTTGGGCAAGGCGTTAGGCGGATCGGTGGTCGGCGGAAATTTTCTTCCACGGCTGGATCCGATCAACGGCGCGATCTCTGCAATGCTTCAGAAAATGAGGCAGACGACATCATCGGAAAACGGGCTCGATAGCCTGCTGCGTGATGCCCTTCTTAGCGTTTTGACCATCATGCTTCGCGAGACGCCAGACCGCGAGCAGGAGTACAAGAGCCCTGCGGGCAATGGCATGGATCACGCTCTCAGAATAAGCCGGCAATATATCAATAGCCGCTATCGTGATCCCGACTTCAAGATAAGGGAAATGGCAGACACGCTACGCCTGTCGATGCGGCAGGTTCAACGTAGCTTCGCCTCGTTGGGAACGACGCCGACGAAGTATTTGCTGATAAAGCGGCTTGAGCATGCGAGAAAGGAAATAGACCAGATTATCGCGGGAAGGCGGGTCGAACTCATATCCACAATTGCCTTCGAGGCCGGCTTCTCAGATCTTTCTTACTTTCAGCGAACATTCCGAAGAGCGTTCGGAAATACGCCGCGGGACTACCTCTCCGGTATCGCCGAAAGGGTTCATATCGATCTGGACGCCTCCCTCAACCATGATGGATCGGGTTCAGTTAAAGTCACATTGGTCGCGTGAGGGACCAGCGAGTTGCTGTTGGCGGCATACGAACCCAAACGAGCCTTCGCGCAGCGGCGAACTCCGCTCGGATTCTTCGGCTTGGGCTCGCCCGTCAGATCCTAAATCGGATCGGGGAACGCGGTCGGAACTGACCTGCCAGAAACTTTTCCAGGCTTGCCGACCCGTCGAATTCCGCCAAAAACGATCATCGGGTGTTTTCGGAGCGAACAAATTCGCCAATACGATGAGTTGACCGTTTACTTGCATCAGAATTGCGAAGAATATTAGCAAATGGGAAAAAGCCTTCGGCCCCATTCCCGATAAATTGCGCCCGAACGGCTTTTCTCCCTCGGTTCAAGGGAGGACCAATCATGAGGCGGATTTTGCTGTACACGGTATCGGCCGCGGCACTATCACTTGGCATCTCGCATGCATTTGCGCAGTCCGGCAGCGTCGAGAAGGCGGTTGGCGGCTACAATTTCGCTGAAGCCGCCAAGGAAGATCCCGGCACGAAGAATTTCCATTCGGCTGATGGTCATTTGACCTTCGCAATTGTAACGCACACAGCGGGCAACGGCTTTTTTGACCCTGTCTATGTCGGCGCGACCGTTGCCGGCAACATGATCGGGGCCAAGATATTGCTGCTGGGTTCGGAATCGCCCGTGGACGATCCCGCCCGCGAGATCGAGATCCTCAACCAGATCGTTCAAGATCCGACCATTGACGGGATTATCATGACGACGCCGCAGGTCGGCGCCTATAATGATATCGTCAAGGCTGCCGAAGCGGCTGGTATCCCAGTTGCCACAACCAACTCGTTCGATGCGAACCTCTTGGACCGGAGCAGCATAAGCCATACCGGTCAGGATGCGTCGGCGGCGGCAATCGGCGGTGAGGCGCTCGCAAAATGCGTGCTCGCAAGCGGAGCGACCAGCGGCTCGATTGTCCTGCCGTCCTCCACTGCGATGGGCAACATCGAGGTGAACAATCGCGTGACCGCCGCTTTCAACGCCATCGTCAAGACGCTGAAGGACGCCGGTAAGCTCGACGCCTTCAAGGTTGACGCGGGTCCGGAGAATGTCGGCATCGACACCAACCCGAACGATCCGGTCAACGCACTTGTTTCGCTTTTCGAATCCCGCGGCGACGTGGTCGGCGCCTTCACAGCCAACAACGTCTTTACGCCACCGCTCGTCAAGGCAGTGGCTCAGATGGGGCGGACCGGCAAGTTCTGCAGTTTTGGTTTCGATCTCGGCCCGGCGCAGCAGGAAGGTATTGCCGCTGGAAATCTGACCGGCTCGCTGGGACAGCAACCTTTCCTGCAGGGCTTCTGGCCTGTCATGCAGCTCTATCTGCAAATTGATCGTGGCATTGCGGCCGCCAATCTCGACACGCGAGCCCAGCTCGTGACGAAGGACACGGTCGCAAAGGTTGGCAAGCGCTTCGAAAACTAAGCCGCTCGAAGCATCTGGAGAATGCGGGAGGGCACAAGCCCTCCCGCAACGCGGGTGGCAAGGATTGGTCGGTAGAAATCATGGCGCTTACTGCGACGACATCGCTGGGCCGTGCGCCACCTCAGCTCGCTGGTGGCTGGGAGGTCGGGCTGTTGATCTTCCTTGCGTTGCTCTATCTTGGCGGCACTCTCGTCAATCCGGCGTTTTTCGGATCAACCGAAGCCCTGCATGCGCTTCTCCGTGACACTTCCCGTGTGGGGATCATCGCGGTAGGAATGACGTTTGTGATCGCCAACAGGGATCTCGATCTTTCGGTCGGATCGACATATGGCCTGGTCGCTGTCGTCTTTGCCAGACTCTTTGCCCCGAACTTTCTCGATTTCAGCGTTACGACGTCGGTGATCCTCTGTGTGCTGCTGGGCACGGCCATTGGCTTGATCAACGGCGCGTTTGTTACGATCCTGAAGGTACCTGCGTTCATAGCGACATTGACAATGCTTTTCATCGGTCGTGGCTTCGTGCTCGCGTTCACACATGGACAGGCGATCTACTATTCCGACAAGGCGAAAGACCATCCGCTGCTCTTCCACCTGGGGGAGACAAATGCTTTGGGGTTCAACAACCAGATTGCGATCTTCTTCCTCATCGCTGCCATCGGGGCCTATGTGCTTGCCGGGACCCGCTGGGGTTACGAGACTTTCGCCACCGGGGGAAACGAACAAGCGGCAGTCTATGCCGGCATTCGCACGCGCTGGGTGCGCATTCGCGCATATCTGCTCTCGTCGCTTTGCGCCACACTTGCCGCTCTCCTGTCGGCTGCGCAGGACAAGGGCGTGACGCCTCTCTACGGCGTAAGCTGGGAGCTCACCGTCATAGCATCTGTCATTATTGGTGGTGCGTCGATCCTTGGTGGGCGCGGGCGGGTCATCGGATCGTGTCTTGGCACTGCGGTCGTCGTCCTGATCGACAAGGTCTTGCGTGAAGGCTGGCCGATCACGCGGACTGTCGTTATCGACGGTGAAAGCATTGCCGTCGGCGCCAAGTTCACGCTGCCCGCGGGTGCGGTGCTGGTTTTTCTAGGTCTGCTTCTTGTTATCGCCGTGCTTGTTGAGCCTATCCTCATTCGCCGGCAGATCGCGGGCCGGCTTTGGGCGTGGCTTCGCGGTAGGCCGCCGCCGCCCGCTTATGAAATGGGTGGCGTGGCACTTGAGGGCGTCCAGACCAAGGGAGCTATGGCGACCGATACGGCACTGTCTGCGACGGGACTCGGCAAATTTCTCGCCCGACGCGACGCTCTCGCGATTATCCTCACAATCGTGTTGTGGCTGACGGGCCTTGCACTAAGGCCGGATTACTGGTGGTACCTGTCCAACACCTTTGCCATCCTGCTCAACTACACGGAGCTGGCAATCATTACAGTCGGTCTCACCTACGTCATCGCGGCCGGCGACATCGATCTCTCCGTCGGTGCGGTGCTCGCCTTGGCCGGCAGCACCGCAGCCTATTTCTTGAAGGTGCTGGGTGCCGATCCGCTCACCGCAGTTACCATGGCCTTGCTGGTGGGGATGGTCGCCGGACTCGTCAACGCCGTCGTGACAATCGGCTTCAAACTCCCCGCCTTCATAGCCACGCTCGGCATGTTTTACATTGCACGCGGCATGGCCGCCTGGTTTGTCGCCGGACAACAATTGACCGGCTGGCCGGAAGGTTACAATCTTCTTGGTCGAAAAATGAATGACGTTCTCCTCCATTTCGGCCTTACGTTGCCGCAGGGGATCATTCGCACGGTGGCTGAGGTCGTCAGCGTCCAGACGATCTGGATGTTTTTCGTCGCCATCATCGCCGGCATCGTGCTTGCCTACACACCGTTCGGGCTGAAGGTCTGTGCCGCCGGCGGCAACGTCCGTGCCGCTGCCTACGCCGGCATCAACACGAACCGGGTACGCTTCATCTCCCTTTTGCTGGCCGCGCTCTGCGCAACGATGGCCGGCATTATCAACGTCGCATACTTCCGCAGCTTCAATCCGGTCGCCGGCCAGTTCCGTGAGCTTGACGCCATAGCGTCGGTCATCATTGGCGGCGGATCAATCTTCGGCGGTTATGGCACGGTGATCGGTTCGCTGGCGGGCGCGGCTGTTATCACGCTCGTTCGGGCGCTCCTTCAGCTCAACGTTCAGGGGTTCAGCATGCCGCAGCACTGGATCAATGTCTTCATCGGCGTCATCCTCATTGTCGCGGTGCTGATCGATATATGGGTGCGCCAGGCCAATATCTTCGGACGCCTGCGAGCGCGCCTCGCAAGGCGCGCGCGAACAGAGGAAGGCATCCATGGCTGACGAGATAACACTACAGCCGATTGTGGAAATGCGAGGCGTCGAAAAGGCTTTCGGAGCTGTGCAGGCGCTCCGCAAAGTCGACCTGGTGCTCTATCCCGGGGAAATTCTTGGCCTGGTCGGTGACAACTCCGCCGGCAAATCCACTCTGATGAAAATCCTGACCGGTGCCTATCAACGGGATGCGGGTGAAATCCTTGTTGCCGGTCAAGCGGTGCACTTCAAGAGCCCGCATGAGAGCCGCGATGTCGGCATTGAAATGATCTATCAGGACTTCGCGCTTTGCGGGAACATGGACGTCGGTCAAAACATCTTTCTCGGCCGTTGGCCGCTCAAGGGCCCCTTCGTCAACCGCCGGAAGATGTATGCGGAAGCCGATGGCGTGCTGAAACGGCTCAAAGTCGACGTCAACTCCGTCTATCAAAAGGTTGAGAGCCTGTCGGGCGGCCGTCAGCAATCCGTGGCGATTGCCCGGGCGATCTCGTTCGACCCGCGCGTCGTAATTCTCGACGAGCCGACCGCCAACCTCTCCGTGATGGCGACCGAACGGCTGCTCGAAACCATGCTCGAGTTGAAGAAACAAGGCGTTGCTCAGATCATCATCTCGCACCGCCTGGTCGATATTTTCGCTGTGGGTGATCGCGTTATGGTCCTCAAGCGCGGTGAATATGTCGGCGACCGCTACATCAAAAACACTGACGAGCACGAAGTCTTGGAGATAATTGTTTCCGGCACGCGGGAGACTGCGCTGACAGCCGATGAGGCAAGAAATACCTGATCGGCCACCTTATAGACCTTCGGAGGTGTTTTCATCACATTCGGACCGGCTTGGTTGCTCCGCTAGCGACAACAATCTTGTGAAAAACCTAATACTAGGGCACAATTTGTGAATGCACCTGAAGTGCGGAGCTAACTCGAATCCGGCCATCTCGCGCCGAGTGAGAGCTCGCGTGGGAGGGTCGCGTCGATGGATCAGGGGTTCTTTCTTCTGTTCGCTACGGTGTCCGTGATCGCGGCCCTGATGGTCGTCGTGGCGCGCAATCCGGTTCACAGCGCATTGGCGCTGATGGCGTGTTTCCTGCAGGTTTCCGCAATTTTCGTCTTGCTCGGGGCGCCGTTGCTCGCGGCCATCCAGATCTTCGTCTATGTCGGCGCGATCATGGTCCTGTTCCTATTCGTGATCATGATGATTGATGTGCGCGAAGCGGTGTTGCAGCGGTTCTTGCCGGGTGGCAATCTGCCGGCTCTGGTGCTGCTCGTTCTGCTTGGCGTCGAGATGCTCGTGCTGGTTCTCCGGAGCCCGCGCTTTTTGGCCACGGAGCCCGTCGTTGCGCGTGGCGGCGATGAGATTAGGCAGCTCAGCACGACACTTTTTTCCGACTATCTTCTGCCGTTTGAAGTCGCCTCTGTCATTCTGCTGGCGGCACTGATCGGGGCTATCGTTCTGGCGCGGAAGGAGTCGAGCTGATGGTTCCGCTCTGGTGGTATATTTTGCTCGCAGTGATCCTCTTCGTGATCGGAGCAGCGGGCGTGCTGCTCAGGCGCAATATTCTGGTCGTGCTGATGTCGCTGGAACTACTGCTCAACTCGGTCAACATCAACTTCATCGCTTTTGGACGTCAATACGACGATTTCCGCGGGCAGATCTTCGCGATCTTCGTCATTGCAATTACCGCGGCGGAGGTTGCCGTCGCCCTCGGTATCCTGGTCGCCCTTGTGAGGAACAAATCCACCCTCAAGGTCGACGACGTTACCATGATGAAAGGATAGCGGCTTGGACCCGGTGATATCGATCCGGCCACTGCTTGCCGTCGCCGTCCCAGGCCTGGCGGCCCTAATAATTCTGCTTCTGAACAACCGCGAGAAACTCCGCGATATCGTATCGCCAATAGCAGCAATTGTTCTGTTTGCGATTGTCGCTTCAATGGCGCCGACGGTGCTGGCGGGCGGGACCGTCGACTTGCGCCTGTTCGAAATCTTGCCGGGGGTCGAGTTCGCTTTCCGGGCCGACGCGCTCGGCATGGTGTTCGCCACTATCTCGTCGCTTTTATGGATCGTGGCCGCATTCTATTCCATCGGCTATATGCGGCACTTGAACGAACATGCGCAGACCCGCTTCTTCGCCTGCTTCGCCACCAGCCTCGCGGCGGCTGTCGGGGGTGCCTTCGCCGCCAATCTGTTCACCTTGGTCATCTTCTACGAGGTGCTCAGCCTCGTTACCTATCCGCTTGTCTATCACCACGAGGATGAAGAGGGGTGGAGGGGTGCCCACAAATATCTCGTCTATTTGATGGGAGCCTCGAAAAGCGTCCTGCTCGCCGCGCTGGCACTGACCTACTCCATTGCGGGATCGCTCGATTTTAGGGAGGGCGGGCTGTTGGCGGGCGTCAATGCCTCGGCGGCGCTGCTGACGATCGTCTATTTCTGCTATCTCTTCGGCTTCGCCAAGGCCGCGGTGATGCCGATGCACGCCTGGCTGCCTGCCGCGATGGTGGCGCCGACGCCGGTCAGCGCGCTCTTGCATGCCGTGGCCGTGGTCAAGATGGGCGTGTTTTGCCTGCTGCGAGTGGTGTTTCATGTCTTTGGCGTCAAGTTGGTCGGGGAGCTCGGCCTCGGCATCGCCACGGCCTATCTGGTCTCGTTTACGATCCTCATGGCGTCGATCTATGCCCTGACGCGAGACGACCTTAAGGCGAGGCTCGCCTATTCGACAGTTAGCCAGCTCTCCTACATCGTGTTGGGTGCGGTTCTGCTGTCGCCGGTCGCGATGGTTGGCGGCATTATCCACATGGCTGCCCACGCATTCTCGAAGATCACACTGTTTTTCTGCGCGGGGTCGATCTATTGCGCGTCCGGTAAGCGCAACATCAGCGACATGGCGGGCATCGGCCGCAGGTTGCCATGGACGATGGGCGCATTTTTCATCGCTTCGCTGAGCATGATCGGGATACCGCCGACCGCGGGCTTCATCAGCAAGTGGTATCTGACTTTGGGGTCCGTGGAGGCAGGGCAGATCGCGTTCCTGGCCGTGCTCCTGGTGAGCTCGATCCTGAATGCTGCCTACTTCCTGCCAGTCAGCTATGCCGCCTTTTTCGGGGCGGAGGCGGAGGAAAACCCGGCGACGATCCGTGAAATCCCTATGGTCACGATCCCGCTCGTCGCGACCGCCATCCTGTCGGTGCTGATGGGCATCTTTCCCGGCTATTTCCTTACCCTGGCCGACGGAGTGGTCAAATGATCAAGCGTGTCATCGACTTCTTTGGTGACGAGGAATATGCGAGGCGCCGGCGCCGGCTATTCTATCTCGTGCTCATTCTGATCGTCGCGGCTGACTTTCTGGTCTCTCACGAACATGCCGAATATCTGTGGGACCGCCTGCCTGGCTGGTCCGCCGTCTACGGCTTCGGCTCCTGCATACTGATCATCTTCGTTTCCAAGTTTCTCGGCCATCGGGCCGGGCTGATGCGGCGCGAGGATTATTATGACTGACTTCATCCATCCGGCTTTGCTCTTCATTCTGGGCGCTCTACCGATCCCGTTCCTCAGCGGGTCGATCCGCAAGGCCTATTTGCTCGTAATCCCGGCGCTTGCGATCCTCGCCGTGCTGGCGATGCAGCCGGGTAGCTATGGCGAGATGCGGTTCATCGGGCAGGAAATCCTGATCGCGAAGGTCGACAAGCTGAGCATCGTCTTCGCTACCGTTTTCACCATCATGGCGCTGATCGGCATGGTCTATGCGCTGCACCTGACGGATGCTGGTCAGCACGTGGCGGCCTTCATCTATGTTGGCGGGGCGCTCGGCGTGGTGTTCGCCGGTGATTACCTGACCCTCTACATGTTCTGGGAGGCCATGGCATTCGCTTCCGCCTACCTGGTCTTCGCGCAGCGCGGCGGGCCGGCGATCCGGGCAGGGTTCCGGTATCTCATGGTTCATATCACCGGCGGTGTCGTTCTGCTCGGCGGCATCATTCTCCATGGTCTCGCCACCGGCTCGCTGCTCTTTGGCCCGATGGAGTGGGGGCCGATCGACGGTGGAATGGGCGTGGGCGCCTATCTGATCCTCGCCGGGTTCATCCTTAACGCAGCGGTGCCGCCACTCAATGCCTGGCTGACCGATGCCTATCCGGAAGCGACCGTCACCGGGGCGGTGTTCATGAGCGCCTTCACCACCAAGACCGCCGTCTATGCCCTGGCGCGGGCGTTTCCAGGCACCGAGCTTCTTGTTTGGCTCGGCACGGCAATGGCGCTTTACGGTGTCATCTACGCGGTGCTGGAGAACGACTGCCGCCGGCTTCTGGCCTATCATATCGTCAGCCAGGTGGGCTACATGGTGGCGGGCATCGGCATCGGGACGGAGATGGCCGTGAATGGGGCCACCAGCCACGCCTTCGCGCATATCCTCTACAAGGCCCTGCTCTTCATGGGAGCCGGCGCAGTGATCTATGTTACCGGGCGGCGCAAGCTCACCGAGCTTGGCGGCCTCTACAAGAGCATGCCGCTTACCGTGGCACTCTACATGGTCGGCGCTTTCGCGATCTCGGCGTTTCCGTTCTTCTCGGGCTTTGTGACCAAGTCGATGGTGATAGCCGCCGCTGGAGCGGATCATCGGGCGCTGGTAGTGCTGGCGCTGACGATGGCGTCGTCTGGAACGTTCCTGCACACCGGGCTCAAGCTGCCGTATTATATGTTTTTCGGCACGGATCGGAAAATCGAGGCGCGGGAGGCGCCACGCAACATGCTGGTTGCAATGGCCATGGCGGCAGTGCTCTGCATTGGGATCGGAGTGTTCCCCCAGCCGCTCTATGCGCTTCTGCCTTATCCGGTCGACTTTGAACCCTACACAGGCCTCCATGTCACTGAGAGCCTCGGCCTCTTGATGTTCACCGCCCTGGGATTTGTGCTGTTCCTCAAGGCGCTCGATCCCGAGAACACGATCAGCATCGATACTGATTGGTTCTATCGCAAGGGCGCTCGGCTCTTCATGTGGCTCGCCGAAAAACCACTGGCGCGCTACGAGAAGGCGGTGAGCGACGTGTCCGAGACCGCAGCCCTGCCCTTCCTGCATGGAGCGGCGCGATCGGGACTGCAGATCGATCTCAGCGGGGTGGATGCCGCCGTGAACGGCGTTGCTCGCTCGATTCTGCGTGGTGGCGGGGCGCTGCGGCGGCTCCAGACCGGGGTCGTCACCCATTATGCGCTGGCGATGATCGTCGGTGTGATCGCAGCTACCGTCGTCTTCGCCGTGGTGTGGCGGTAGGGGGTGCGATGGGATTCCCGCTTCTTAGCCTGATCGTATTCACGCCCGCCGCGGGTGCTGCGGTTCTGATGTTTCTGCGCGGCGATGAAGCGGCGCGCTGGACGGCGCTTACCGTCACCATTCTCGACCTTGCTCTCTGCATCGTCATGCTTGCGAACTTTGACACCACCAGCCACGCGATGCAGTTCACCGAGACGCGCCTGTGGGTGCCCGCAATCGGGATCAGCTATGCGCTTGGGATCGACGGAATCAGCGCGCTCTTCGTGTTCCTGACTGCGCTGTTGGGCTCAATCTGCGTACTCGCCTCGTGGGTCGCGATCGACCGCAAGGTTAAGGGGTTCATGGCCAGTCTCCTGGTCATGCAGGCTCTTATGCTGGGGGTGTTCTGCGCGCTCGACCTCTTCTTGTTCTACGTCTTCTGGGAGGCCATGCTGATCCCGATGTATTTGATCATCGGCGTCTGGGGCGGCGACGGCCGGATCTATGCAGCGTTCAAATTCTTCCTCTACACGCTGGCGGGCAGCCTTCTGTTCCTGATCGGTGTCATCGTGCTCTATCTCCAGGGCGGCAAGACCTTCGACATCCTTGCGCTCACAGCACAGGATTTGCCGTTCCGGCTCCAGTCCTGGCTATTCTTCGCCTTCCTGATCGCCTTCGCGGTCAAGGTGCCGATGGTCCCGCTTCATACTTGGCTGCCCGACGCTCATGTGCAGGCGCCGACGGCGGGCAGCATCATCCTTGCCGGCGTGCTCTTGAAGATGGGCGCCTATGGGTTCCTGCGGTTCTCGCTGCCGATGCTGCCGCAGGCGTCGGTGTATTATGGGCCGCTGATGCTGGGGCTTTCGGCGCTTGCGATCGTCTATGGCGGGTTGCTTGCGCTGGCGCAGGACGATCTGAAGAAGCTGGTGGCCTATTCCAGCATCAGCCACATGGGCTTCGTGACGCTGGGAATTTTTTCGCTGAACCTTCGTGGGCTCGAGGGCGGCATTCTGCAAATGTTCAATCATGGCATAACGACGGGTGCGTTGTTCCTGTTCGTCGGCCTGATCTACGAGCGAACACATACTCGCAGCATCGCGGATTATGGCGGGCTGATGAAGGTGGCGCCCGTTTACACAGCGTTTCTCGCGCTGTTCACCCTGTCATCAATGGCGCTGCCGGGAACGAATTCGTTCGTGGGCGAGTTGCTGGTGCTGTCGGGCGGGTTTGCGACCAACCTGGCGGCCGGCGCGGCCGCTGTTTTGGGCGCATTGCTGGGTGCCGCCTATCTGCTTGGCATGTATGGGAAAGTCGCGCTCGGTCCGCCCAGCGTCGGCATCCGGTTCAAGATACGCGATGTGAATGCCCGCGAAGTGGCTGCGATCTTGCCGCTCGCCGTCTTTGTTCTTTGGGTCGGGCTCTACCCGAAACCTTTTCTCAACATCATAGACGTGTCGGTAAAGCATCTGCTGGCGCACGTACACGGTGAGGGGAATGGCCAATGACCGACGCCGCGCTTTTCCAGTCGATCCTGGCGAGCATACCCGAGATCGTGGTGGTCACCGGAGCCTGCGTCCTGCTGATCCTGGGACAGTTTGTGCGAAAGGAGCAGGAATATTTCCTTGTCTGGGCTTCCGTCGTGGTCGTGCTGATCGCCGCCCTGGCGACACTCATGCTGGCGAGCGAGGTGCGGCCGGCCTATGCAGGCATGTTCATCGCCGACCGCTTCGCGGTCTTTTTCAAGTTCGTGTTCTACCTAGCCACTATCCTGACATTCCTCCTTTCACGAAAATATGCCGATATCGAAGGGATCGGCAGCAGCGAATACTATGTCCTGCTGCTCTTCGCGCTTTCGGGAATGATGATCATGGCCTCGGCGACCGATCTCCTGTCGATCTATGTGGGGCTCGAACTGATGGTGCTTTGCACCTATGTGCTGACCGGGTTCCTGCGCCAGCAGCGTCGGTCGAACGAAGCGGCGCTTAAATATGTGATCCTCGGCTCGGTCTCGACCGGGATTTTCCTTTTCGGCGTTTCCCTTGTCTATGGGCTCACCGGCACGACGCAGCTAGACGGGATGGCTGCGGCAGTGACCGGTAATCCGCTTGACCCCGGATTACTGCTGGCGGTGGTTTTCATCGTCGCGGGGCTGGTCTTCAAAGTCGGCGCGGTCCCGTTCCATATGTGGGTGCCGGACGTTTACGAAGGCGCGCCGACGACGATCACGGCTTTCATGTCGGTTGGCCCCAAGGCTGCGGGGTTCGCGGTGATCCTGCGCGTGTTCCTCAATCCGCTCGTTGCAGCCTCGAATGTTTGGATCATCGTTGCGGTCATTGCGGTGGCGACGATGGCGCTCGGCAGTTTCGTGGCGCTGGTGCAGGATAATTTCAAGCGCCTCCTGGCCTATTCCAGCATCGCCCATGCCGGGTTCGCGATTTTTGGCGTGGCGGCAGGCGGCCCGGACGGCATCGCCAGCGTGATGCTCTACCTATTGATTTATTCTTTCATGAATCTCGGCATCTTCGGCACCGTCATCATGATGCGGAATGGCGATTTTTCGGGCGAAGTCATCGAAGACTATGCGGGGTTGGCCAAGTCGCATCCGGGGCTGGCACTTCTGATGCTGCTCTATCTCTTCTCGCTGGCCGGCATTCCGCCCACGGCCGGGTTCTTCGCCAAGTTCTACGTGCTGGTCGCGCTCGTCGAGCGAGGTTTCGTCATGCTGGCGGTGATCGCAGTGCTGCTGAGCGCCGTTGCCGCCTACTTCTACATCCGCATCGTCATGGTGATCTATATGCGCGAGCCAGGGAGGGCCTTCGCCCCGGCGCTGACGCCATTGGTGCGCGCCACGCTCGCCTTCACCGCCGCCGGTACAATCGGTATCGGCCTATTTCCATCGTGGTTTCTGAGGCTTGCCCAGCATTCGGTGTTTGGCGGTTGATCAATTGGATTTGCAATGACCCGCCCGACGGAATAAACTGACAATTCAAGAAAGGATTGCCCAAGCCGCTTTCCGGAGCGACGCTTACCGGTCCAAACGAGGTCGGTTTGCCGAGGAAAGCCTCCAAGTGGGTAACCGGTGCAGTGTGCTATGACTGCAATGGAATTCTTGCCGGTTCTTTTCATGGTCGCCGGAGTCGTTCTGGTGGCGGGGCTGACGCTTTTCGTCTCCTCGCTACTGCGCCCATCCAATCCCTATCCCGCGAAGAACATGCCCTATGAATGTGGGATGGACGCGGCGGGGGAGGCGGCCGGTGGCCGTTTCAGGGTGCCGTTTTTTATTCTTGCAATCCTGCTGGTCGTCTTCGATGTCGAAGCAATGTTCCTCTTTCCCTGGGCTGTCGTCCTGAAAGAGATCGGGCTGGTCGGCTATGTCGAGATGTTCGTCTTCATGTTGCTGCTTCTTGTGGGCTTCGCCTACGCCTGGCTGAAGGGAGCGCTGGAATGGGAGGCGTAAACAATGCGATCCGCGACAGCGTGCTTTTCACAACGGCCGACAGCATTATTAGCTGGAGTCGAAGGTCGGCGCTGTGGCCCGAGACTTTCGGAATTGCCTGCTGCGCCATCGAGATGATTTCGGCGGGTTGCGCTCGCTATGATCTTGACCGCTTCGGCGTGGTGTTCCGTCCTTCGCCTCGACAGTCCGATGTGATGATCATCGCGGGTACTGTGACCCGGAAATTCGCGCCCGTCGTGCGGCGGCTTTATGACCAGATGCCGGAACCGCGCTGGGTGATCGCAATGGGTACCTGCGCTATTTCAGGCGGGGTCTACAACACCTACGCCGTGGTGCAGGGGTCGGAAACCTTCGTGCCCGTCGACGTGCATGTGCCCGGCTGTCCACCGCGGCCGGAGGCGCTGATGCATGGCTTCCTCCTGCTTCAGGAGAAGATCAAGAGGTCCCGCGCGCTGGCCGGAACGCCCCTGGACCGGGTTGCAACGTCATGAGCGTGAAGCAGCCTCTCAATCCCGCCCTGATCATGGAGCGTTTCGGAGAAGCAATCGAGGATCTCGGCGTCGCCCACGGCATTCATGCCTTTGCTGTCCCACCTGCCGCGATCGTCGAGTTCTGCCGATTCCTGAAAGAACATCCGGCGCTGCAGTTCAATTTTCTTTCGGACATCTGCGGAGTCGATCATTATCCCGAAACGCCGCGGTTCGAAGCGGTTTACCACCTCTATTCGCTATCCAACAGGTGGCGAGTTCGCATCAAATGCCGGCTTGGCGACCCACCGCAGCTTCCCTCGGTCACAGGCGTCTGGCGCACGGCCAACTGGCATGAGCGCGAGGCCTGGGACATGTATGGCATCAGGTTCGAGGGGCATCCCGACCTGCGCCGGATCTACATGTGGGAGGGCTTCGCGGGGTTTCCCCAGCGCAAGGATTTTCCCCTGCGCGGATACAAGGACAAGCTGAATCCCTTTGGTGCCGAAGGCCCGCCGCCAACGCAGCCGGACCTCGCCACCAGGGACATTCCACAGGGGGTCCGTTCTACGCCGGAAAGTTGAGATGACCGAAGTCACCGAGCTCAGCAGGCCAGAGGGCGAAGCGCTCAATACCAGGGAAGTGCTTCTCAATCTCGGCCCGCAGCACCCCAGCACTCATGGGGTTCTCAGACTCGTCCTTGAGCTGGATGGCGAGTGCGTCGAGCGCGTAGACCCGCATATCGGCTACCTCCATCGCGGGACCGAAAAGCTGGCGGAGAGCTTCACCTATACCCAGATTTTCCCGCTGACGGATCGGCTCGACTATCTCTGCCCGCCCTCGAACAATCTGGCCTTTGCACTGGCGGTGGAGAAACTCCTCGGCATAGAAGCACCGTTCAGGGCGCAGTATGTCCGCGTGATGATGGCCGAGCTGGCGCGGATATCCGGTCATCTCCTGATCACTGGCGCGTTGCCGATGGACCTCGGCGCCATGACCGCGCTCCTTTACGCCATGCGCGAACGCGAAATGATCATGGACCTGATGGAAATGATTACCGGTGCACGCATGCACACCTCCTTCTGCAGGGTCGGCGGGTTGCGCGAGGACCTGCCTGACGGCTTCCTGCCCAAGATCAGGGAGTTCTGCGACATCTTCCCGAACCGTATCCGCGACTATGAGCGGTTGCTCGAGAAAAATAGGGTGTTCCTCAAGCGCACCGAAGGAGTTGGCGTGATCTCCGCCGAGGACGCTATCGATCTCGGCTTGAGTGGCCCGAACCTGCGCGCTTCCGGAGTCGACTGGGACATCCGGCGCGACGAACCCTATGAAATTTATGACCGGCTCGATTTCAACGTCATCACCCGCAGCGAGGGCGATTGTTACGCACGCTGGAGGTGTCGGGTCGATGAGATGCGCGAAAGCATCCGGATTATCGAGCAATGCATCGAGCAGATGCCCGAGGGGCCGTTCCAGATCGACATGCCGACCATCGCCTTCCCGATGGATAAGGATCGGGTGCACTGTTCGATGGAGGCGCTCATCCAGCATTTCGACCTGTCTGCTTACGGCTTCAAGGTGCCGAAGGGCGAGGTCTATTCGGCGATCGAAGCGCCGAAGGGCGAACTCGGCTTCTACATCATCAGCGACGGGTCACCAAAGCCATTCCGCATGAAGGTGCGAGCACCCTCCTTCGTCAACCTTCAGGCACTTTTCGGGGTCACCAACGCTCGTTACCTGGCGGACATGATCGCCGTGCTGGGCAGCCTCGACCCCGTGATGGCGGAGGTGGACAAGTAGCAGGGATTTGGACGCAATGACCATGCGCGAAAAGATCGAAGAGGCGGCAGTGCGGTATCCCGACCGGCGCTCGGCGATCATGCCCGCGCTTCTGATTGCCCAGAGGGAACATGGCCATCTGCCAGGCTCTGTGTTGGAAGAGGTTGCAGACATTCTCGGGGTCGAGCGGATCTGGGTCTACGAACTGGCGACCTTCTACACCCACTTCCATACCGAGCCGGTGGGGATTTTCCACCTGCAGCTCTGCGACAATGTCTCCTGCATGCTGTGCGGATCCGAGAGCCTGCTGACGCATCTGGAAACGGTGCTGGGAATCAAAAAGGGCGACACCACCCCGGACGGGCTGTTCACGCTTTCGACCGTCGAATGCCTTGGCGCTTGTGAAATGGCTCCGACGATGCAGGTCGGCGACGACTATCACGGAAACCTCGACATCGCGCGGATCGATGCACTCTTGGACCGCCTTCGGGCGACAGCCGAGCGGGCAGCGAGCATTGAGCATGCCTCTGTGCGACCGCCGGGAGCGTAGCCATGTTCGAGCAGGTTCTACTCAAAAATGTCGGAATGCCCGAAGGCCATTTGCTCTCGACCTACGAGGCTGGCGGTGGCTACCAGGCGCTGGCAAAGGTGCTGCGCGAGTCCGCGCCCGACGAGATCGTCGAACTCGTCAAGAAGTCCAACCTGCGTGGTCGCGGCGGTGCAGGATTCCCTACGGGCATGAAATGGAGCTTCGTGCCGAAGCGGGCCGATAAGCCGAAATATCTGTGCTGCAACGCCGATGAAGGCGAACCGGGTACCTTCAAGGACCGGATCATCATGGAGCGTGACCCGCATCAGCTCATCGAGGGGCTGGCAATTAGCGCTTACGCAATTGGAGCCGAGATCGCCTATGTTTATGTTCGCGGAGAATATGTAACGGCGATACGGCGCCTGGAGCAGGCGATCGCCGAGGCTCATGAAAAGCATTATCTCGGAAGGGGCATTCTGGGGTCGGACTTCAATTTCACCGTACACATTCACGGCGGCGCAGGCGCTTATATCTGCGGCGAGGAGACTGCGATGCTCGAGTCGCTCGAGGGCAAGCGGGCTCAGCCGCGACTGAAACCGCCATTTCCCGCTGTGGCCGGGCTCTATGCCAGCCCGACCGTTATCAACAATGTCGAGACGCTGGTTTGCGTGCCGCACATTGTTATGCGAGGGCCTGATTGGTTCCGCAGCATCGGCCCGGAGAAGAGCCCCGGCCCGAAGCTCTATTGCCTCAGCGGACAGGTGCGCAAACCCGGCCTCTTCGAGTTGCCGATGGGCATCCCGCTTCGCGAACTGGTCGAGGAGCACGCCGGTGGCGCGCTGCCCGGGCGCAAGATTAAGGCGGTGATCCCCGGCGGCGTTTCTGCGCCGCTGATCCCGGAAAGGGGTCTGGACGTTGGAATGGACTTTGACTCGCTGGCGGCTGTCGGCTCGATGCTAGGCTCGGCCGGGGTGATCGTGATCGACGACTCGACCTGCGTGGTCAAGGTCGCCACCAGGATCATCGAGTTCTTCCACCATGAGTCCTGCGGCAAGTGTACCCCTTGCCGCGAGGGGCTGAACTGGGTGGTGAAGGTGCTGCGCCGGCTTGAGGCCGGGGAGGGCGCACCGGGCGACCTGGAACAGTTAAAGGCACTCTGCAAGGGCATTTTCGGCAATACGTTCTGTGCGCTCGGCGACGGCGCGGCCATGGGGCTGAGGGCGGCGCTGCAGCATTTCGAGCCTGAATTCGTCGCCCATATAGAGGAGCGGAGGTGTCCGTTTCACTGAGCAGAGCGTTGGGTGAGACGCGTGAGGAAGCCATGGTTAGCATTACGATCGACACACAAACGCTGGAAGTTGAGGCTGGCTCGACCGTGCTGCAGGCCGCCCAGCGTTTGGGCATCGATATCCCGACCTTCTGCTATCTGAAGCGCCTGCCGGCGCTGGCCTCCTGCCGCATGTGTCTGGTGGAGATCGAGGGGCTGCGGCGGCTGCAGCCGTCCTGCGCCACCGCGGTCACCGACGGCATGGTGGTACGGACGACCACGCCGCTCATTGAGGAAACGCGCTCTTCGATGCTCGACATGCTGCTCGCCAACCACCCTCTCGATTGCCCGATCTGCGACAAGGGCGGCGAATGCGAGCTTCAGAACATGGTGATGGCCTACGGGCCCCGTGAAAGTGGATTCCGCGATGAAAAGCGTGTGTTCCACTCCAAGGACATCCGCCTCAGCCCCGTGATCATCATGAACGTCAACCGCTGCATCCAGTGCCAGCGCTGCGTCCGGATGTGTGAGGAGGTCGTCGGCGCGGTCGCGCTCGGAACCGTCGAAAAAGGCATGGATACCGCCGTCACCGGTTTCGAGGGTAGCCTCGCGAGTTGCGATCAGTGCGGCAATTGCATCGAGGTCTGCCCGGTCGGCGCGCTGATGAGCTTCCCCTATCGCTATAAGGCGCGGCCCTGGGATCTGGTTGAAACCGATACTGTCTGCCCGCATTGCGGCACCGGTTGCCAGCTAACGGTGGGCACGCGCAAGGGCGAGTTCATGCGGGTGCGCTCGAAGTGGGATCAGGGGCTCAACCGCGAAACGCTCTGCGTGCGAGGACGCTTCGGTCTGGATTTCGTCTCGAGCAGAGACCGGATCAAGCGGCCGATGATCCGTCGCGATGGCGCCCTGGTCCCGGTTTCCTGGGACGAAGCAGGGGACTATCTGCGCCGGCGGTTGTCGGACGTCAAGAGTAAGGCTGCCAGCGGGCTGGCCTCGCCGCGTTTGCCGAATGAAGTGCTGTATCAGTTCCAGAAGCTGATGCGGACGGTGTTCCGGACCAACAACATTGACTGTTCGACGCGCTGGTCCACGCCCTTCGATATACTCGGCCCGTTGGCGGCAAGCTTCTACAGCCGCGCACCGCTCGAGGAAATGATCGGCAATGACTGCGTGCTGATCGTTGGCGGCAACGTCACCGAAGAGAACCCGGTTACCGAATACCTGCTGCGGGACGGCGCCCGGCGGCGACATACCGCATTGCTGATGCTTTCGGCGCGGCCATCCCGTCTGGATGCCGATGCCCGGGTGGTCGTTCGCGTTTCCCCAGGTGGAGAACCGGCGAGCCTCGCGGCGGTAGTAACCGGGCTCTTGGCAGCGGCCGACCAGACTTTGCAGCGTGACGCTTTGGCCGACATCAGCGCAAAAATTGGTAGATCGGCGGCGAGTACCGGCAATGACCGGCCGGATCACCTCGTCGAAGCCCTCAATAACGGCGGCAGCGTCAGCGTGCTCGTCAGCATTGAGCTGCTGAGATCACCCGAAGCGCGGGCGACGTTGCAACAGCTCAACAACCTGCTGCGGGTTCTCCGCCTGCTCGGCAAGAACCCTGCAATGCAGTTCCTCTTCGACCGCGCCAACCAGATGGGCGCCTGGGATATGGGGGTTTTGCCGGCGGCTCTGCCGGGGTTGCAGGCGATCCATGATGACGCGGCGCGAGCCACACTCGCACGGAGCTGGGGTACCGAAATCCCGTCTGAATCCGGCGCGGGTCTCGACGCCATGTTGGAGCTCTGCGTCAGTGGGGAGATGGGCGCACTTTACATAGCCGGAGCCGATCCTCTGATCGCTTATCCCGACAGGGATTTCGTGACCCGGGCGCTTGGCGCCGCCGATCTGCTGATCGTGCAGGACACTTTCCTTACGGATACCGCGGGTCTTGCCGAGGTCGTCCTACCCGCGGCAGGTTACGGCGAAGAAACCGGCACCTTCACCAATAATGAAGGCCGGACTCAAACGGTCCGCAAATTTCGCGAACCCGCCTTCGAGGCGCGAGGCAATCTGGCGATCTTCGACTTCGTCGCGGCGCTTCGCAACCAAGCTTTGCGGCCATCGATACAAGGCGAAATTTTTGCCGAGATTACCCAATTGGTTCCCGCCTATCAGGGGCTGACACAGGCGGGGCTTGGCGCCGATGGCGCATTCACCAAGGCAGTCCCCGCAATACCGGCCGGCGAGTTCTTCGCGTCACCACCGGCGCCGAAAGCAGCCGACCGGCTCATGCTCATCACCGGAGACTGCCTATTCCACAACGGGTATCTCTCCGAGCGCTCGGAAATCCTGAATACGGTCGCAGATGACCCTTATGTCGAGATGAGCGCGCAGGATGCCGCTCAACTCGGCCTTTCGGATCTTGATCAGGTCACCGTGCGATCTGCTCGGGGCGAGTTGACGGCGAAGCTCAAGGTCAACAGGCGCTTTCCCGAAGGGCTCGTATTCATTCCCGAAAACTACAGAGCTCTGCGCCTCAACGCATTGATGCGGCGGGGCGAATATCCATGCCCCGTCGACGTTCGAAAGGCGTACGCGACCTTCGCGATTCCCACGGTCGTCGACGGAGACGCAAAATCCAATAGCTTGCGCTGAGGGCTCCTACTGCCAGCCTGGTCCCGCGTCTCTATATCAGGCCGGCATCATCAGTGATAACCGGTTCCGGCAATATAATCATGCAGTGCCTGCTCGTTGCGCAGCGATTCATCGAGCCGGTGCTTGACCACGTCGCCGATGCTCACCACCCCGACAGGGCTGCCGCCCTCCATGACCAACACATGGCGCGTGCGTCGTTTGGTCATAAGCGCCATCACAAAGGGCAGCAAATCCTGTGTCGAACAGGTCGCCACCCTGCGGTTCATGATGTCGGCAACCCGCATCATCGGAGCCTCGGTTCCGTATTCAGCCACCGCATTGCAGCAGTCCCGCTCCGACAGCGTACCCAGGCATTCCCCCGGTTTGCGGCCGACGACCACGAAGCCGATGTTGTTTTCCCTAAACAATCGCAGGACCTCCAACATGGGCCGATCTGGCCTGATCGAGATGAGCTCGGGCGATTTGGTTTTCAAGATTTGGCAAACAAGCATCTGAGCCTCCTGTCTGCGCGCTCCGGCTTGCCCGCGGGCGCGCTCATGTTCGCCGGATATTTCGCCACCAGTTGTAACCCTGCGGATCGTTCGTCTCGACCCGAACGTCCTGTCCGGCGTTCAGGCGCGCAGCGACCACGCCGCCGCCGGTTGTCGCCTTGCCCGGCTTGCCGAGCAGATCCTCGCGTCCGATCACCAGGTCACGGGAGGAAAAACTAGAGAATTCGTACTGCTGGCCAAGCGCGATCGCATCCGCGGGGCAGGCATCCTCGCAAAGCCCGCAAAACAGGCACCGGGCCGTGTCGATCTCGAATTTTGCCGGGTGCCGATTGCCCTTCGCATCCTCGTAGGGGACGACTTCGATGCAGTCGCAGGGACAAATCCGGGCGCAGAGTTCGCAGGCCACGCATTTGATCTCACCCTCGTCGTCGCGCGTCAGGAAGTGGTGCCCACGATAACGCGAGTAGGGCAGCCATTTTTCCTTGTCAGGATATTGCATGGTTACGGATCTGGAGAACATGTAGCCGAAGGTCAAAGCCAAGCCGCCCGCCAGATCGGCGAAGAATGCCCAGCCGATCCATGTTCCAAGTCTGTCCTGTGCGCGCGACATTGTCGCCTCGCTGCGGAGCCGCCGTGGCCCCTAAAAGAAAGCGATACCACTTATGATTATGTTCGCGATCGACAGAGGAAGCAAGACTTTCCATCCGATCGCCATCAGTTGATCATAGCGGTAACGGGGGAAAGTGAAGCGGAACCACATAAACAAATAGACGACGAACGCGACCTTGAGCAGAAACCAGAGGAGTGGCGGCAAGGGGAGTAATATGCCGTTCCAGCCGCCCAAGAATAGGATCACCACCAGGACGGACACCAGCAAGACGATGGCATATTCGCTGACCATGAAGAACGCAAAGCGGATGCCGCTGTATTCGGTATGGAACCCGGCCCCTAGATCGCCTTCCGCTTCCGCCAAATCGAAGGGAATGCGCTGCGCTTCGGCCAGGCCGGCGACGAAGAACACGAAGAAGCCGATCGGTTGATAGACGATGTTCCAAACATCGGCTTGCGCTCGCACGATCTCAAGGAGACTCATGGATTGCGCCAGCATCACCACGCCGATGACCGAGAACCCCATCGGGATCTCATAGCTGATCATCTGCGCGCACGTCCTGAGACTGCCGAGGACAGCATATTTGCTGTTGGCGGCCCAGCCGCCGAAGATGACGCCATAGACCTCGATCCCGATCACCGCGAATACGAACAGGATCGCCACATTCATGTTGGAGACGTAGAGCGTGATCTTGGTGCCGAGAACCGAGACGGTTTCGCCGAACGGGATCGCGACGAACACCACAAAGGGTGGGACAAGTGCCAGTATTGGCGCCAGTTTGAACAGGAAGCGATCGGCCTCGGCAGGGATATGGTCCTCTTTGGTGAAGAGCTTGATCCCATCCGCCATCGGCTGCAGCAGCCCGTGCCACCCCACGCGCATCGGGCCCATCCGCTGCTGCATGTGCCCGGCAATCTTGCGTTCCAGCCAGGTCAGCGGCAAGGGCAGCAGTAAAAGGATCGCAATCAGAAACGCGACCTTGAAGATGATCAGGCCAAGGGCGACAATAAGTTCCATATCCGCGGCTACTTATTCACGGGTTGAAACGCGATCGGACTTCGGCTCGGCTATCAATCGAGCACGCTACGCACTTGTCACCCTACAGAATACAACGGCGAAGCACCTCACACAATTGCCGTCCACCGATGGCGCCTATGACGGCAAAAACCTGGCCCGCTCTCGCGCATTGTTCCGGCACTGACCGGGCCGGTGACTACATCGCGCAACGACATGCATATCGTCGTCACGGAATATGGATGGACGAACCTCAAGGGCAAGTCCGTGGCCGAGCGAGCAAGGGCACTGATTACGCTGGCCCGGGCAGCCCATGGGGCAGGATTTTATGCTGATACCGTGTTGAATTCACGAAGCTTTGACAGCCAGCATTGAGACGAGAAGGCCGTCGGTTCGGGTACCCTTCAAGAGCCCGGTTTTGTTATCCCGTTACCTGCCGAGCTCTTTCATGACGGGATCAGGCTACTCTGCCTCGCGGGTCAGGGCTGACTGTTTCGGCTTCAAGATCAACGCGGATGATCTCTGCCGTCTTCTCATAATGTTGCTGCAATAGCCGCTCAGCTTCAGCGGTATCTCGATCAAGCACGGCTTTCAGGATACGAGCATGCTCGTCGCTGACCTTGCGGACCCGAAAGGCCTTGCGAATTGAAAGGGCTCGATAGCGGTAAAGCCGGTCAGCAAGCTGTTCGCAAAAGCCGATCAGAGGCTTCGATCCGCAGCCGCCAATGAGAAGCGCATGAAAGGCGCGATGGAACCTTTCCCATTCCGGATTGTCTTCAAAATGGTCCGGATTGAGCGAGCGCGGAGTGCGCTCCAGCCGGTGATGCGCCACCAGAAGCGCCTCCTCCCACTCGGGCGTTGCGTTCGCCATGGATTCGCGCAGCGCCAGCCCCTCCACCCAGCAACGCGTTTTCGTCAGTTCGTGTAATTCATCCAGACTGATCGGTTTCACGAAGAAGCCGCGCTGTTCCTTTCCAATGACGAGATCCTCCGTCGTCAGGCGGTTCAGTGCCTCGCGCAATGGCGTCTGGCCGGCATCGTAATGCTCGATCAGAAAGCGCAATTGCAGCTTCCGGCCGGGCTCCAGTCGCGTTGAGAGGATGTCGGCCTTCAGCCGCTCATAGATGCTGGTTGCCAATGTCGCGGGGCTTTCGGCCCCTTTCTTCAGCAGGTTGACGTTCATGGTGCTCTCTGGCTTGCAAATCGCTTTTTATATACACGATGAAGCGTCCGCGCGAAATTTATAAATTTTTGCTTTACGCAGAAAAGTTTATACATTATGAGGGGTGCTGATGAGGGAGGATCCAATGAGCGGAGCGGAAAAGGGAGCGCCGGGCGCCTTTTCGAACGGCTGCACCTGCCGTGGCATCGATGACAAGCCATACCGCACGGTCAGCGATGCCTGCTGGGTTGCTGAAAGACGGCTGGAGGAGATGGACAGGACCGGCGTTCGGATTCAGGCACTTTCGCCCATGCCGGAACTCTTCGGCTACTGGATCGAAACAAGCGCTGCCTGCGACCTGGTCCGACACGTCAATGATTCGATCGCCGCGATTGTTACCGAAGGAGAGGGGCGCTTCGTCGGACTTGGGGGTGTTCCCCTTCAGGATATCGATCTTGCCATCCTCGAATTGCATCGCATCGTCGGCGAACTCGGCTTTCGCGGTGTCGAGATCGGCAGCAACATCAATGGTGTCACGATCGGCGATCCGCGTTTTCATCCGTTCTTTGCGGAAGCCGAGAAGTTTGGCGCCGCCGTGTTCGTACATGCGGTGCGTCCGACCGGTATGGACAGGCTGTTTGGGCCGGCTCCGCTTCAGCAGGTGCTCGGCTACCCGACCGATGTCGGATTGGCAGCCGCATCCGTGATTACCGGCGGGCTACTTCGGAAATTCCCGAAACTGCGGATCGCCTTCAGTCATGGCGGTGGCACGTTCGCTTCGCTGCTGCCGCGGCTGGAGCAAGGTTATTCGGCTTTCCCGGCCCTCAATGAGACCATGCCGGAGAGGCCCGCGGAGCAGGTACGGCGGCTCTACGTGGACTCGCTGGTCTTCGATGCGGACATGCTGCGCCGCTTGGTTTCTATTTTCGGCGAGGAGCGCGTGCTGCTCGGCACCGACTATCCCTTTAATTTCCGCGAGAACGAGCCTGTTACTCGCATCGAGGAAGCGTTCGCAGATACAGGTTTGCGCGAGCGCCTGACATTTGGGAATGCGCAAGCCTTTCTGGCTCTGGATGAGGTTTGATCCTATGACCGAATTTCCTGTTATTGCTCTGCGCAGCGTGGAACTGGGTACGCCCGATCTTGCGGCGTCGGTCGATTTCTACACCCGCGTGTGGGGGCTGGATGTCGTTGCCGGGGTGGGGAACAAGGTTTTCCTAGCGGCAACGGGCGATGATTTTCATGTGCTGGAATTGAAGCAAAGCGACCGCTCGGAATTGCGCAAGATCAGCTTTCGCGTGAGTACGCCCGAAGAATTGAGATCGCTCTTCGCAAAAACAGTTACTGCAGGCTGCGCAGTCCTGCGCGAAATCGGGCCCGCCGATGCGCCCTCTGGCGGCGAGCGTTTCGTCATCCGCGAGCCACAAGGTTCGGTTCTGGAATTTGTGTACGGTGACCACCGCAAGCAAGGGCATGTGGTCCCCAATCGGCCCGGGCGGCTTGCCCATGTGAATATCAACAGCGCTCAGATCGAGGCGCTTTCGGAATTCTACCGCGATGTTCTTGGTTTCCGCTTGACCGACCGATCGAAGCTTATGGCCTTCCTGCGTTGCAACGACGACCATCATGCGGTCGTGCTGGCTGAAGCACCGGCAAATGGGCTGAATCATGTCGCCTTCCTGATGCCCGATCTCGAATCCGTCATGCGAGGCTCGGGCCGCGTCGTCGATCACGGCTATCCGATCGGCTGGGGCGTCGGCCGGCATGGGCCGGGCGACAACGTCTTCGCCTATTTTGTCGATCCGCATGGCGTGGTGATCGAATACACCGCGGAAGTCCTGCAGGTCGATGACAGCTACCGAGCCCGAGGTCCGGAGGAATGGGTCTGGCCGCCCGGTCGGACCGACCACTGGGGCATTGCGCCTCCAAAGAGCGACGCCTGCAAGAAGGCGCAGATTTCCATCGGATTTTCCGGCGCCTGATGCGCCCAGTAGACACTTGCAGAGGCATGCCTGTGAAGAACGACAACGATATTTCAAATCATTATGACGTGCTGGTGGTCGGGTTCGGCCCGGCGGGAGCCGTGGCTGCCGGCATGCTTGGCGCACGCGGCCATTCCACGCTCGTCGTCGATCGGCTGACCGGTATTTACGACAAGCCGCGCGCCATCGCGCTCGACCACGAAATTTTGCGCCATTTCGACAATATGGGCATTGCCGACGAAGTGCTTCCCCATATCGCACCATTCACGGCATCCCAGCACTTTGGCGCTGAAGGGCAGCTCATTCGCCGTATCGATATGGTGCCCGAGCCCTATCCGCTCGGCTATACCCCCAGCATGGTGTTTACCCAGCCTCCGGTCGAGGCCGTCTTGAGGCGTCATGCGGAGAGCTTCGACTGCGTGACGATAGAGCTTGGTACGGAAATGGTCGCTCTTCAGTCGCGGTCTGATGAGGTCGTCGCAACGCTTAAGAATGCCTCCGGCGAATATCAGACGATCACCGCAAAATACGTGACCGGCTGCGATGGTGCCTGGAGCCGCGTGCGAGAATTATCCGGAATGAGGCTCGAAGATCTCGTCTTCGACGAGCCGTGGCTCGTCGTCGATGTGCAGGTGCATGAGGCTGCACTTGGTAACTTGCCGCAGACTTCGGCCCAGTTCTGCAATCCGGCGCGTCCGACCAGCTACATCATGGGGCCGAAGAACCACCGCCGGTGGGAAATCATGCTTCTGCCAGGCGAAGACCCACGCGAGATGGAAAAGCCGGAGAATGTCTGGCGGCTGCTGTCGCCCTGGTTGACGCCGGACGAGGGTAAGCTTTGGCGCGCCGCCGCCTATCGCTTTCATGCGCTGGTCGCCGACGAATGGCGACGGGGCAGGGTAATGATTGCCGGTGATGCCGCGCACCAGCAGCCGCCCTTCATCGGCCAAGGCATGTGCCAGGGCCTGCGCGACGTCTCCAATCTCGTCTGGCGGCTTGATCGCATCCTGAAGGGGCAATCTTCCGAAAAGCTGCTGGACACTTACACGGTCGAGCGCAAGCGGCATGTGCGGGCGCTGACCGGCAAGATCAAGGCGATCGGCCAGACGATCTGTGAACGCGACCCGGCGGCAGCTGCCGCACGCGACGCACGCATTCTCGCGGAGGGCGGCGGCAAACCACCCGTCCTGACCCGTCAGGAAATCGTACCGCCGATCGAGGAAGGTCTGATCGCAGCGGAAGGCACACCGGCGCGAGGATTGCTATTCCCGCAGCCGGTAATCGTCGAAGGCGCTTCTGCGCGCCTGTTGGATACCTTTACCGGACCGGAATGGCGGCTTGTTCTCGACGGCCGTCGGATCAGGGCGGGAGAGGGAGAAGCCCTGGCCGAAGCGATCGACGGGATCGTTGTGAAAGCCGTTGCGCGTCAAAACGATGATGCAGCCGATCCGTCGGCGCTTCGTGAAAAGGACGGTGTGCTTTCGGCCTGGTTCGACCGCCATGGCGCGGTCGCCGCGCTGGTGCGCCCTGATCATTATGTTTTTGGCGCCGCCAGCAACGTCGAGACGCTTCGCCAGCAGATCGCCGATCTGCGTACTCGTCTCGCCTGACAGATGCGCCCGTCAGGAATTGCAGTTTTTTGTGGGGTTCTGGGAGGAACATATGACCAAGTCAACCGCTGATACCGCCAGCAATTGGCGACCTTTTGCCGTCCTTATCCTTCTCTTTCTGTTCCAAACGCTGAACTTCTTCGACAAGCTCGTCTTCGGCCTTTCCGCCGTGTCGATCATGAAAGACCTCGGTATTTCGCCGCAGCAGTTCGGCCTGATCGGCAGCAGCTTCTTTCTCTTGTTCTCGATATCCGGCGTCCTCGTCGGCCTCTTCGTGATCGGCCGCGTTCCTGTCAAATGGATCCTTGTCATTCTTGCGGCAATCTGGTCGATCGCGCAGATCCCGATCTACTTCACCAGTTCGGTGACGGTTCTTGTCGCCTGCCGCATCCTGCTCGGCCTTGGAGAAGGACCTGGGCTGCCGACGGCATTGCATGCCTGCCACAACTGGTTCAGCCCGCAAAAGCGCAGCGTGCCGAGTGCCGTCGTGCTGCAGGGCATCAGCGTCGGCTTGCTCGCCGGCGGGCCGATCCTGACCTATGTGATCGTCAATTATGGCTGGCGTTCGGGCTTCCTTTTCTGCGGGCTGATCGGTGTCGCCTGGATCATCGCCTGGCTGCTCATCGGCGGCGAGGGACCGCATGCGGTCGCGGAGAATGAAAAAGCTCGCGTTGTTGGCGAAGAGTCCCCGATTCCGGCTCGCAAGCTCTGGCTCGACCCGACCGTGATCGGCGTCATCATCATGTCGACCATGTCTTACTGGATCGTCGGCATGTCGGCCACATGGCTGCCGCCCTTCCTGCAGCAGGGTCTCGGCTATTCGCAGACTGAGACCGGTTCGATCATCTCGGCTGTCTATATCTTTCAGTCGCCGCTGTTGCTCATCGGATCATGGATCGCGCAGCGGATGCTTCAGAAGGGTGTCAGCAAGCGTACCGCCCTCGGCAGCGCCTCGGGCTATGCATTGCTCGTCAGCGGCCTGGCGCTGATCGCCTCGGTTCATGTCAGCGGCCCGCTGCAACTGGCGCTGATCGCGATTGCTTTTGCCGCTCCGAGCCTGACGACCATCTACGGCCCAATCACACTCGGAAGCGTCGCGCCCGCCGTCCAGCGCGGCCGGCTGATCGTTGTGATCTATTCGGCAAACGCTGTCTCCGCGCTCGCATCCAACGCCGTCACCGGCATGATCGTGCAGGCCGCCGGACCCGATCATGTCGCCGCCGGCTATGCAAATGCCATGCTGTTCACCGCCGCAATCCTCATCATCGGCGCAATTTCCGCCTTCGCGCTGATCTTTCCGGATCGCACCATTGAGCGCTTCGGCAAGATGACGCGCTTCACCGATCAAATGCAGCGGGTGTGAAAGCGCCCGCCGCCAAGTCTGATCCCACTACAGGAGCAAGAACCATGAGACTGTCCACCGTCAAGATCGCCGGCCGCACGACCTGGGGCGTCGTGGAGGGCGATCGCTTCCTCGATACCGGCGTGGCTCTCGCATCGCGCTATGCCGATCTCAAATCGGCTGTGGCCGCCGGTCTTGCCGGCGTTGCCGAGGCAGCCGCTTCCGCCCCTGCCACGCCGCTTAGCCAAATCGAATGGCTGCCGGTCATTCCCAATCCCGACAAGATCCTCTGCGTCGGCTTGAACTATGAAATGCATCGCAAGGAGACGGGACGTGCGGAGGTGGAAAATCCGACGATCTTTGCTCGCTATGCCAATAGCCAGATAGGCCATCTCGGCCCGATCGTGCGTCCCAAGGTCTCGACGGAACTCGATTTCGAAGGCGAGCTGGCAGTCATTATCGGCAAGTCCGGCCGTTACATTACGCGCGATGAGGCCATGGGCTATGTCGCCGGCTATGCCTGCTACAACGATGGCAGCGTGCGCGACTTCCAGCGTCATACGCACCAGTTCACCCCGGGCAAAAACTTTCCCGACACCGGCGCTTTCGGGCCGTGGATGATGACGCCGGACGAGCTTGGTCCGCTGCCCGATCTTCGTATTCAGACGCGTCTCAATGGAACAGTCGTGCAGGACGCGACCTTCGGCCAGATGATTTTCGATATCGCCCAGCAGATTGAGTATTGCTCCAGTTTCACTCGGTTGGAGCCAGGCGACGTCATTGTCAGCGGCACGCCGGGCGGCGTTGGCGCCAAGCGCCAGCCGCCGTTGTGGATGAAGCCCGGAGATGTCGTCGAGGTGGAAGTCGACAGGCTCGGTATTCTCAGCAATCCGATCGTCGATGAGTTACGTTAGTTTTTGCTTACGGATTATATGATTGCACAATGACGCGGCGCAGTCTGCGCCCCTTCAGCTTAGGGATCGATTAGGATGCTTTTGAGAGGGATGCCATGAAATATTTCATCGCCATGTCCGTGCTCGGATCGCTGTTCGCTTCGACGGCTTTGTCGCAGGAGCAGCCGGCGCTCTCCGCCCGCATCGCCAAAACGCTGAACGTGGACGGGCTGTCGTTCAAGGATCTCGATAGCAACGGCAAACTCGACCCTTACGAGGATTGGCGGCTGCCGGCCGCTGAGCGCGCTGCCGATCTCGTCAGGCGTATGACTCTCGAGGAGAAGGCGGGCTTGATGATGCACGGCACGGCGCCTTCCGTCGGTCCCGGAGCCGGCATGGGTGTCGGTTCCCAATATGATCTCGACCGCGCTAGCGAGATGATCGACAAGCGCAAGGTCGTCACCTTCATCACCCGATTGTCTGGCGATCCTGCTGTTCTCGCCGGAGAGAACAACAAGTTGCAGGAGATCGCCGAAGCCGGCCGTCTCGGCATTCCGGCGACGATCAGTACTGATCCTCGCAATCATTTCCAATTCGTGCTCGGTGCGAGCGTTTCTGCCGGCGGCTTCTCGAAGTGGCCTGAGACTCTTGGTTTCGCGGCCATCGGCGATGCGGCGCTCGTGCGAAGGTTCGGCGACATTGCCCGCCAGGAATATCGCGCCGTCGGTATCCAGGAGGCGCTCTCTCCCCAGATCGACCTCGCAAGCGAACCCCGCTGGCCGCGCATCAACGGCACGTTCGGCGAGGATGCGCAACTTTCCAAATCCATGGCGGAAGCCTATGTCGCCGGTTTTCAGAACGGCGAGACCGGCATCAACCGCGATAGCGTCGTCGCCGTTGCTAAGCACTGGGTCGGTTATGGTGCTGCAAAGGACGGTTACGACAGTCACAACGCCTATGGCCGCCGTTCCGTTTTTCCCGGCAATAATTTCGCCGAGCATCTGATCCCCTTCGAAGGAGCGTTCAAGGCCAAGGTCGCAGGCGTGATGCCCACCTATTCGATCCTCGAGGGCGTCAACCTTGACGGCAAGCCGCTGGAACCGGTCGGAGCCGGATACAGCAAGCAGCTTCTGACCGACCTGCTGCGCGGGAAATACGGTTTCGACGGCGTCATCCTCAGCGATTGGCTTATCACCAACGATTGCAAGGGCACCTGCCTGGAAGGTGAGAAGCCGGGTGTGAAGCCAACTCTGAACGAGGAAACCTTCGGCATGCCCTGGGGTGTGGAGGACATGAGCCGTGTCGACCGGTTCGCAAAAGCCGTCAATGCCGGCGTCGATCAGTTCGGCGGCGTGACGTCCTCGGACCTTCTCGTGGAAGCGGTGAAGGATAAGAAGATCAACGAAGAGCGCATCGATCAATCCGCGACCCGGATCCTGATCCAGAAATTCGAGCAGGGCCTGTTCGAGAATCCCTATGTCGATCCGGAGAAGGCACGCTCGATCGTCGGCAATCCGACATTCGCAGCGGAAGCGACTGCCGCGCAGGCCAAGGCAATGGTGTTGCTCGACAACAAAGCCAAGCTTCTGCCGGTCCGGAGCGACAAGAAGGTGTTCCTTTATGGGGTCGATCCGAAAGTGGCAGCGGCCCGCGGCTTTACGGTCGTTGCTACGGCCCGCGAAGCTGATTTTGCGCTGGTGCGGCTGAGTGCACCCTATCAACAGCCGCATATGAACTATTTCTTCGGCTCCCGTCACCAGGAGGGCGATCTTGATTTCAAGGACGGCAATGCTGATTTCGAGGCCTTCAAAAGCGCCGCCAAGGAGGTTCCGACCATTGTCACGATCTATCTGGCGCGGCCGGCGATCCTCACCGGCCTCCGTGATCGGGCCGGTGCTATCCTTGCCAATTTCGGTGCCAGCGACGAAGCCCTGTTCGATGTGATCGAGGGTAAGCAGAAGGCGCAAGGCAAGCTGCCGTTCGAACTTCCCTCATCCATGGCCGAGGTGTTGGCGCAGAAATCCGACGTTCCGCACGACACGGCCAATCCGCTGTATCCGATCGGTTTCAGCATGCAGTACTGACATAGGGCCGTCCACTTGTCTGAATGAAATCGGTCCCAAGGGTCGTCTGCATCCGTTTCCACCGTCACTACGAGAGAGGTATCTGTGCCGCGGTCGCTTCGAGGAATCGAGGCAGAGGTCTTGATTTCAGCGAGCAGCCAGCCAGGCCCTAACACCTGCAAGACTGTGGAAGTCATCCACTGCGCGCACCATGACTGAAGGCAGGGCAACGGCTGCCATTTCCGCCAGAGCACGGCCAGGCCCCAGTTCGAGGATCGCGGTCACGCCACGTTCGGCCACGGCTTCAACCATGCCTGCCCAATCGATCCTCTCGGCCAGTTGCCGTGCCAGACCTTTTCGAGCGCGATGCGGATCGGTAACAAGGGTGGCACCACTGGCGGTCATGAGGCGGAGGATCGGGCGGTTCATGACCGCCGAGGCAAGAGCGTTGTCAAACTGTGCGACCGCACCGGCGAGCCGTGGTGTATGAGAGGCGACATGTACCATCATCGGGGCGGCACGCGCGGCACCTTCCTGCAGCGCCGCTGCGCAGAGCGCATCGATTGATCGTCTGTCACCGCCAACGATGAACAGGAGATCCGGGTTTACAATGGCGATTGCGCAGCCGAACCGGTTGGCTAGATGTTCCACGGCCGCCTCTGGCAAACCGCGCACATAGCCGAGCCCGTCATTTGGCCCGCCCGCTGCATCCATTGCCCGTGCCCGCTGATCGACAAGCCTGAGAGTATCCATGGGCGACCAGATGCCGGCCACCCCCCATGCCGCCATTTCGCCGACGCTGTAGCCGGCCACCAGCGTTTCGCTGGGCGCGCCGGTCGGGAAAAGGGCGCGAACAATCGCAAGCGCGCGCGTCACGCACAGGATCTGGCCCTCGCGGTTTGCATGCAAGGCGGCTTCGGGAGCAGTTCGGCAGAAGTCCATTGGGTGGATCCCGAGCACGGCGGTCGCGGCCTCGAATATGGGCTGCGCTTCGGGTTCCGTTGCCAGCAGCCGGAACATCTCCCGGTTCTGATGGCCTTGGCCCGAACAAAGCAGCGCAAGGGTCACAATTCCAACACCTCGGTAAATAGCGCCATGGCAAGGAGATCGGCGCACCCGCCCGGGCTGAGGTTGCGCGCGACGAACGCCTCGTGAATGGCTTTGGCATCCCAGCGCCAATTCGCCCGTCCGACCCCGCCATCCGCCAGGAAGGCGCGTGCCTTGTCGCGGGCGAAATTCAGCCCTTCAGAGCCGGCACGATAGAGCAAATTGCTGTCGTCGACCACCGCGATCAGAGCCATGCACGCATGGACCCTTGCCGCTTCCTCGTCACCCATGGCCAGACGCCGTCCTTCGGCAAGCGCCGGGCGGGCAATATCGTAGACGGACGGCATGCCGGCGGCAGCCTCCGTCCTGGCGCCGCCGACATGGTAGCGTCGCGCCACGATACTGCCGTGACTGTCATGCTCCGGCGCCTTGCCGATGATATCCTGTCCCCAACGCAGCTTGATCAGGGCACCGAGCGGTGCCTGCCAATCGCACGTTGCCGCCAAGCCGGCTGCCGCCGCCAGCAGGCCAAGACCGAAGATGGCGCCGCGATGGGTATTGACCCCTCCGGTCGCACTCCGCATTGCGCTTTCCGCCTCTATACCGACTTGGCGCAGACGATCCATGCTCGCATCCATGGCGCCCGCCTCGGCAAGCGCGATGAAGAATGGTTCCAGCGTCCGAGCGCTCAGGCGCAGGAGATCAGCGTCCATGTCGGCGTGAGCGCCGTTGTCGATGTGGCTGACCAAGCCGGGCTTGGGCCAAGTTTCCACCTCCAGAACCAGCGCTCGTGCGGCATACTGTCCGATCAGCTCGGGATCGCAATGCTCGATGGCGACAGAGCGTCGTTCAGCCAACAATGGAAACGTCATGCAAAGAGCGCCTCCCGCGCAATCAGGGCCGATCCGGTATGGGATTTAACCAGTAGCTCCGGGTTTCCCGACAGCCATTCCCGCCATTGCACGGCCGTGCCGCAAGGCGTGATCAATTCCGCGTCGATACGCATCGGCGCGCGTTCGGCAACATGGTTCAGCAAAGCCGTCGCTCGCATTGCATCTGTGCTCGAGCGACACTCGATCAAAAGATCGAGATCGGAAGTATCGATCAGATAGGAAAGGCCGGTCAGGTATTGCCAAGCCAAACTCCCGAAGCAGCGACACGAGGCATTTGCCTCCAACAGCGCGCCAATGGTCGGGCGCCATCGTGCCGGTGCCGCGGGCAGCACATCCCTCAGCAGAGGAGGAGGCGCTGTCCGTATCACGGCAGTCGGTGGGCAGGCGAGCGCAAGCCGTTTGCGCCCCATGCCCGGTGGAAGTGGCAGCCCCAAGGGTATGATATCTGTTGGATCGCTGCAGATTCGACGACGGAAAATTGTCGGTCGCCCCAATGTTGCCCATGCCAGCAGATCGGGCTCCATTTCCGCCTCGACTCGGCCTTGCAGCAGGCCGGGCCATGCCTCGGAGCGCACATAGGCGAGATCGTGACGGCGGAGGGCAGCGACATCAATCATGGAGCAAAGCCAGCCGTTCCACTTCGGCCGCAATCATGGCGGCCTTCGGCCGGCCGCCTCGATCGGCGCCCAATCTTGCGCGCAGATCACTTGAAGCAGGCTTGGCAAGAACTGCTGCGAGTTGAGCGTTCAAAGAAGCCGCTGGATCCCAAACCTCTGCTATGGCGCCGGTTGCAAGAAGATTATCGAGGCCGGGCGCGAAGACGGGGGTTGTCTCGGCCTTTTCCTTCAGCGTAGCGAGCGGCAGCTTGGTCACTCGCGCCATGGATGGCAGATCCATGACTTCAGGCCAGGCGGTGGGCAGGGCTGCGAGCGATCCGCAGGCCAGCGCGGTGGCAATGAAGGCGCCGGCAGCGCTGCCACCGTAGAGCAGGCCGACCGTGCGATGTCCGGCACGCTCTGCCTGCCATAATGCCTTCGCCAAGTGCGCCAACGCCTCGCTGAGACCAAGGAGTTCATCACGCCGGCTCATCCGTTGGCTGCCGGAGTCGACCAGGAAGAGCAGGGGCGACCTGTCCGGCCGCCGGGCGACGGAAAGGACATGCGCGGCCACGGCTAGCGCCTCATCGACGCCGGGATAGGTCTTGTCGGCTACGCCGATCAGATCGATCCGGTTTTGTTGGTCCAACCGGCCCCAGCCGGTAACAAGCCCATCCGCCTGCGTTATCTCGTAGCCGGCTGGAAAGAGTGAAGGAAGAATATCAGCGAGCTGCATCGGCACTCTCCCGATGGATATTGGCTGTGGTGAGGAAAGTCTCGATATCCCGGTCCGGTATTTCGGCGGAATGCTCAATATGCAGCCGGGCCCATATCTCGGTGGCATCACGGGCATCACCAAAACGGCGCAATCGATATTCGAGCCGCGTCTGTTCCGCTTCGAGCACCGCTTGGTCCAAGATGGCTGGCCGTTGTAGCGCGGCAATTGCACCAACCCGGAAAGCGGGGATATCGTCTTCGACGAAGACATCAACCCCGCCAATCAGGTAGCGATGCTTGCCGCCCATGGTTCGCCAGACCAAGGCTCGATCGCGGGAGTCGAATTCTTCCACGCCTTTGTTCGTCTCGATAACCTCCGGCCCGGAAACGGATAAACGCCCCTGCTCGGAGATGACGAGCGCGGAGCAGCAGCCGGCAATCAGGCTGCCGCCGCCATAGCAGCCCGCCCTGCCGCCAAGAAGGCCGATGACACGCACGCCCCCGGATCGCGCCTCCAGCACGGCGCGCATGATCTCGGAGATCGCCAGCTCGCCGGCATTGGCCTCCTGGAGGCGCACGCCACCGGTGTCGAAGAGAATGACGATATCCCGCCGCATCTTGGCCGCGGCTTGCAGCAGGCCTGTCAGCTTGGCGCCGTGAACTTCGCCAATGGCGCCGCCCATGAAGCGCCCTTCCTGGGCGGCCACCAGCACGGGGCGACTGTCGATGCGGCCGGCACCGACGATGATGCCGTCGTCGAACTGCCGAGGCAAATCGAAGAGCGCAAGGTGCGGGCTTGTCTCCCGCCATTCCGGGCCTAGGAATTCGGTGAAGCTGCCGGCATCGAGCAGATGCAGCAACCGGCCGCGGGCAGATTCTTCGTACCAGCTTCGGCGTAGCGTGCGAGGATCGTTCATTCTGGCTTCTCCATCAGCCGCACGCCCTGGGCCAGGCGCAGCGCCACCATGTCAGGTCGTGCGCCGCCATCATTGATCGTGATGCGCAGACCGCCGGCGGCAGAGCGTGCCGCGAAATCTTCGGTGACCGCCGCCCACAACTCGGCGAAACCATGAGCCGGCGTTGCGATCTCGATGACGCACCGGTCGGGCGCTTCCCGCCGTTCAAGCAATATTTCGAGGTTACCCGAAGCGACGACGCCCACCAGAGCGACGGCGCGGGTTCCGCCGGTCTGTGTCGATTTCAATTCATAGAGCAGATTTTCCATGGTATCGGCCTTACCAATTGCGGAACCGGGTGGGCGGCCTGTAGAGGCCGCCGGAGGCAAGCATCAGATCTTTGATGGAATGGGCAGCCAGCAGACTGCGATCGGCATCCAATGGATCTATTCCAAGGTCTTCGGGACGCTGGATGACTTTGCGCTGACGCAGATGCTCCACCATCTTGCGGTCCCGGGCGCGACCGACTTCGGTGTAGCCGGCCACGCCGCGGATCGCCTGCTCCCGTTCGTCCTTGTCACGGCACAACAGCAGATTGGCGATCCCCTCTTCCGTAACAATGTGGGTCACGTCGTCGCCGTAAACCATCACAGGAGCCAGATCGAGTTGCAGCTTGTCGGCCAAATCCAACGCGGCCAAACGCTCGACGAACATCGGCACCATGCCGTCGCCAAAGGTCTCGCCAATCTGAACAACCAGTTTACGTCCTCGACGCAGGGCAGGGGTGGCTGCGGCGGGGTCGGCTTCCCTGCCGGCACGCAACCAGGCTTCGCTCGGATGACGCCGACCTCGGGCGTCCGATCCCATATTGGGGGCGCCGCCGAAACCTGCGACCCTGCTGCCAGTCACGGTCGAACTGTTGCCGGAAAGGTCGATCTGCAAGGTCGAGCCGATGAACATGTCGCAGGCATAAAGTCCGGCGGTCTGGCAGAAGGCACGGTTGGAGCGCAAGGAGCCGTCGGGTCCCGTGAAAAAAATGTCAGGGCGAGCCTGCATATAGTTTTCCATGCCCACTTCGGACCCGAAGCAATGAATCTGCTCCACCCATCCTGCTTCGATGGCAGGGATCAGAGTTGGGTGAGGGTTCAGCGCCCAGTGCGTGCAGACCTTGCCCTTCAATCCCAGCCGTTCGCCATAGTTCGGCAGCAGCAGTTCGATGGCTGCGGTATTGAAGCCGATGCCATGATTGAGGCGACGCACGCCATAGGGCGCATACAGTCCCTTGATGGCCAGCATTGCCGTCAGAATTTGCGTTTCGGTAATGGCCGCGGGATCGCGCGTGAACAGCGGTTCCACATAGAAGGGGCGCTTGGCGTCCACCACGAAATGAACCTGGTCGGCAGGAATGTCGACGCGCGGCACACGCTCGACGATCTCGCCCACCTGGGCGACGACCAGTCCCTTGCCGAAGCTCGTCGCCTCGACGACCGTTGGCGTGTCTTCCGTATTCGGCCCGGTGTAGAGATTTCCGGCCTTGTCCGCGCTGACCGCGGCGATGAGGGCCACCTGTGGCGTCAGATCAATGAAGTAGCGGGCGAAGAGTTCCAGATAGGTGTGAACGGCACCCAGTTCGATCTGGCCGCCGAACATCATGCGCGCGATGCGGGCCGACTGCGGGCCGGAATAGGAAAAATCAAGCCGCCGGGCGACGCCACTTTCGAAAATGTCGAGATGCTCCGGTAAGACCACGCCCGACTGCACCATATGCAGGTCGTGTACGTTGTCGACATCGACCTTAGACAGCGCCTTGGCCAACAGGTCGGCCTGCTTCTGATTGTCGCCCTCAAGGCAAACTCGATCCCCGGGTCTCAGGATCGCTTCCAGGAAAGCTACGAGGTGCTGCGGGTCGACAAGCTTGCCGGCAGAGAAGCGCTGGCCGGCTTCTAGACGTGCCAGCCTTTCACGGCCCTTTGTGTTCCAATCTCGCATTTTCGATTGCCCTTTGTATGCGCAAGAGAGCGTTTTCGTGCGTTCACTATATATACAATTGCCAGGAACGCAATAATGTGTATTTTAATTTCGATATACGGCATCTTTGTATTCATGGGAGGAGAACAAATGTCGATCTTGTATTTCTTCGGGCACGCATATGGGGAGGATCATCCATGGTGATCTCCGGTGTCGCAATGCTTGCCCTTTGTACCCTCTTGGGGAGTATCCTCGGTGACCTCCTGGGGATGGTGCTTGGCGTAAAGGCGAATGTCGGCGGCGTCGGCATAGCCATGATCCTGCTCATCGCCACGCGGTTATGGCTGAGCAGGCGGGGTCTGTTGACGCTGCCGCTCAAACTCGGCGTCGAGTTCTGGGGCGCTCTCTATATTCCGATCGTCGTTGCCATGGCGGCTCAACAGAACGTGTTGGTGGCTGCGCGTAGCGGTCCGCTGGTGCTGATTGCCGGGATCGTGACGGTTTTCGTTTGCTTCGCGACCGTCGCGCTGATGAGCCGTCTCGGCGAGAGAGGCGAAACGATGGATGAAATCGAAGCGAGGGCCAGGGGTGAGCTTGCCACCTCCGGCAACGCGGCCTGAGGGAGGCTTTCATGGAGATCTTGAAACACGGCTTGACCGCCAACAGTCTGCTCACCGCGTTTGCGATCGTTGGATTGGTCATGTGGCTGTCGAACGCCATTTCTAAACATATCCTGTTTGGCCGCGTCCACGGCTCAGCCATTGCAATCGTTCTGGGGCTCGCGGCAGCCTTTGCCGCTGGTCTGTGGACCGGAGGCGAAAAAGGGGTTGTGGATATTCCCATCCTCAGCGGCATCGGCCTGATGGGCGGAGCCATGCTGCGCGATTTCGCCATCGTCGCCACAGCCTTTGAAGTGGACGTTGCGCAGGCGCGTAAGGCTGGTGCCGTCGGTGCACTGGCCCTTGGCCTCGGCACGCTGCTCCCGTTCATCATCGGGTCGTTGCTCGCCGTCGCTTTCGGTTACACGGATGCCGTATCCATAACGACGATCGGTGCCGGTGCCGTTACTTACATTGTGGGACCTGTGACGGGTGCCGCTCTGGGCGCAAGCTCAGCGGTGATCGCGCTGTCCATCGCGACCGGTGTTTTCAAGGCGGTCCTTGTCATGGTCGGAACCCCGATTGTCGCCAGGGCGATCGGTCTCGACAATCCCCGTAGCGCCATGGTGTTCGGTGGCCTGATGGGAACCGTCAGCGGCGTGTCGGGCGGCTTGGCGGCGACCGATCGTCGTCTCGTTCCCTATGGCGCATTGACTGCGACGTTTCATACGGGGCTGGGCTGCCTCGTCGCACCTTCGATCCTTTATCTTGCCGTACGGGCGATTGTGGGAGGCTGAAGTGGCGTGAACATGCCGGCCGGCATGCGGCTCAATGAAAGGGATTTGAGGGAGATCGAGGCGACATGGGTGCGTTTGGTGACCTAAACCATGACTTTGGGACGCAATCGCTCGATGAAGCCGCACCATGAACCTCATCCACGACTTGGGCGACAAAGATGCTGAGAGGGTGCCTATGTCGAATATTTTAGAGGCTTGATAAGGCCGCTGCGGGATCCCCCAGCGAGCCCACGGGAGGAGGAAATGATGTCGGAAAAGATTCATCCGGTGACGAAGCCGGTTCAAGCGCGCGCTTTGATCGACGCGGCGAAATATCAGAAATGGTACAAGCAAAGCGTCGAGGATCCCGACAGGTTCTGGGGCAAGCACGGCGAACGCATCGACTGGTTCAAGCCCTACACCAAGGTCAAGAACACGTCTTTCACGGGCAAGGTCTCAATCAAATGGTTCGAAGACGGACTGACCAACGTCTCTTACAATTGCATCGACCGCCACCTGAAGAAGCACGGCGATGACGTGGCCTTCATCTGGGAGGGCGACAATCCCTATATCGACAAGAAGATCACCTATAACGAGCTCTACGAGCATGTCTGCCGGCTGGCGAATGTCCTGAAGAAGCAGGGCGTCAAGAAGGGCGATCGCGTCACCATCTACGTGCCGATGATCCCCGAGGCCGCCTATGCGATGCTTGCCTGCGCCCGTATTGGCGCCGTGCACTCCGTCGTCTTCGGTGGTTTCTCCCCGGAGGCGCTGGCCGGCCGCATCATCGATTGCCAGTCGACCTTCGTCATTACCTGCGACGAGGGCCTGCGCGGTGGCAAGCCGGTGCCGCTCAAGGACAATACCGATACGGCGATCCACATTGCCGGCCGGCACTATGTCACCGTGGAAAAGGTGCTGGTCGTGCGCCGCACCGGCGGCAAGACCGGTTGGGCGCCGGGTCGCGATCTCTGGTATCACGAGGAGGTCGCCAAGGTGAAACCGGACTGCCCGCCGGCGAAGATGAAGGCGGAAGACCCGCTGTTCATCCTCTATACGTCGGGTTCGACCGGCAAGCCGAAGGGCGTGCTGCACACGACGGGCGGCTATCTTGTCTATGCGGCGATGACGCATGAATATGTCTTCGATTATCATCCCGGCGACATCTACTGGTGCACGGCCGATGTCGGCTGGGTGACCGGCCATTCCTATATCGTCTACGGGCCGCTGGCGAACGGCGCGACCTCGCTGATGTTCGAAGGCGTGCCGAATTTCCCGGATCAGGGCCGCTTCTGGGAGGTCATCGACAAGCACAAGGTCAATATCTTCTATACGGCGCCGACGGCGATCCGCTCGCTGATGGGTGCCGGCGATCAGTTCGTCAAGCGCTCGTCGCGCTCCAGCCTGCGCCTGCTCGGCACGGTCGGCGAGCCGATCAATCCGGAAGTCTGGGAATGGTACTATAACGTCGTCGGCGATGGCCGCTGCCCGATCGTCGATACCTGGTGGCAGACGGAGACCGGCGGCCACATGATCACGCCATTGCCGGGTGCGACCGACCTGAAGCCGGGTTCGGCGACGACCCCGTTCTTCGGCGTCCAGCCGCAATTGGTGGACAATGAGGGCAATCTGCTGGAAGGGGCGGCCGACGGCAATCTCGTCATCGCCGATAGCTGGCCCGGCCAGATGCGCACGGTCTACGGCGACCACGAACGCTTCATCCAGACCTATTTCTCCACCTACAAGGGCAAATATTTTACCGGCGACGGCTGCCGGCGTGACGAGGACGGCTATTATTGGATCACAGGCCGCGTCGACGACGTGCTGAACGTCTCCGGCCACCGGCTCGGCACGGCCGAAGTCGAATCGGCCCTCGTCTCGCACCAGCATGTCTCGGAAGCCGCCGTTGTCGGCTATCCACATGCGATCAAGGGGCAGGGCATCTATTGCTACGTGACGCTGATGGCGGGTCAGGAGGGTTCGGATACGTTGCGCCAGGAGCTCGTCAAACATGTTCGCGCCCAAATCGGCCCGATCGCCTCGCCCGACAAGATCCAGTTCGCCCCGGGCCTGCCGAAAACCCGCTCCGGCAAGATCATGCGCCGCATCCTGCGCAAGATCGCCGAAGACGATTTCGGCGCACTCGGCGATACCTCAACGCTGGCCGATCCCGCTGTTGTCGATGATCTGATCGCCAACCGGCAGAACAGGGCGGATGCGGCTTGATGCTTTATATTGATTGCTATCTTTCGAATTGGATGGTGTAAAACCGAACCGCCAAATCGGAAGTAAGGTTTGAAATGACTGAAATTGACGAAGCCGGATCGATCGGTCAGCGCATTAAATTAGTGCTGATGGATGAGATTTCCTCCGGCGCCATAAGGCCTGGTACGAGTCTGGACGAGGCAACGCTGAGTAGCCGCTTTGGCGCTTCTCGTACGCCGGTAAGGGAGGCTCTACGTCAGCTGGAGGCGATCGGCTTGGTTGAGATCCGCCCCCGACGCGGTGCAACGGTCCTGCCGCTGACCTTGCCGCGGCTTATGGAGATGTTCGAAGTGACTGCAGAGATGGAATGCATGTGCGTCCGTCTGGCAACTCATCGCATAACTGGCATGGAACGCGCGGTTCTGGCTGAGATTCACGAGCGTTCCGACCTTGCGGCAAAAGCGGACGACTTTGAACAATATGACAAACTCAATTTATCTTTCCACGAAACGCTGTATCGCGGCGCACATAATGAGTTTCTGTTTGATGAATTGATGCGGCTGCGTGCAAGGCTCCTGCCATTTCGCAGAACTCAGCTACGTCAGCCGAAGCGATTGGAAGCGTCATTTCATGAGCATGAGGCGATCCTGCGAGCCATGATGCGCGGTGATGCGACGGAAGCAGCTTTGATCATGCGCGAGCACATGCTGAATGCGGCCCTGGCATTGGCACGCTATATGGAAATCGGCGAGGAAGCCGAATAGAGACAATAGCTATTAAGATCGTAGAGGCCAGCTTGTCGCGAATGTCGGCGAGCAGCCGCTTCCTCGCCTCCAGCAAATCTTCCAATATCACAGCATCGACTGTCATCCCTTCAAATTCCTGCCGAAAGGTGGCTTCGATGTCCGTGATGCTTGGTGCCAGCAGTTCGTGCGACGGTCGGTGTAAAGAGGTTCTCGAAGGAAAGAACTTGCATTTCGGCGAAGCCGAACTCTTCTTCGACCTTTTTTCGCCGATGGTCCGGATCTCGACTGGATGCACGGTTTCTCTTGCCACCGGAGAGGGGCTCGACTTTGATGACGGTTGCACCTAGCTGACTTCAAGTCTAGTTTCGTTGCCGCCGCCGGGCGCCTTCTAAAGTACCGCCCAGTTTCGATCTTGGTAATCTCGCAATATGTCTTGAACCTCCCGTGCGGAACGTCGGAGCGGCGGCAGAATTCTTTCTTCCAACTCCCCAGGTGCCATCCGGTCTCGGTGAGACGCAACGCTCATCGCAGCTACGACGCGACCGCCCCTCTCGCGAAGTGGAACGGCTATCGAGATGGTGCCGTTCTCCATCTCATCGACTGCAGTTGCGAAATCGGCCTGCCGAGCCTCGCCCAGTTTCAATTTCAGGATATCGACATCCGTAATGGAGGCAGGCCCCTGTTTACGCAGAGTGACACCGTCGAGCCTTTGGTCCAATTCGTTGAAAGGTAATGAAGCAAGCAGCATCTTGCCACTGGCCGAACAGTGGGCGGGAAGGCGATCGCCGACACCCAGTCGAGACGTATAGATCCGGCGCGTGGCGTCGCGGCTGACGAACAGGATGTCGAGCCCTTCCAGCACCGAGATAGAACAAGGTTCGTTCAACTCATCGGCAAGACGCATGATGATCGAGGACGCCGCCGTCCAGACATTCGTCCGATGAAGTACGCCCCGTCCAAGCGATAGGACCTTTGGTGTGGAAGCGTATAGACCGCGCTCCTCCTTCACGTATCCCAGGCTCTCTAATGTAAGCAATATCCTTCGGGCCGCGGCGCGGCTGACATCCATCGCGCGGGCGACCTCAGTGCATGTTGCCGGAGCATCCGTTTCGGCCAGCTTTTCCAAGCAGTTCAGGCCTCTCGCGAGGGTCTGCGCGAAGTCGCGCTTTTGAATGTCATTGTCCATGAGCATCTAATCTCACGTCCTTGATATCATGTCAATGTGCGATAATCGCGCAGTTGCGCGATATGTTGACAGCGTGTTTTGAATGTGAAATATGTATCGCCATCGCTTCCGAAGACCTCCGTCGATGGACGCGAAGACAGATGAGGAGGTGATCAGTCGCAGCAGTGAATAGCGGCCAGCGGTCGCTAACGTCACGCGATCTGATTAGAGGCGCCTGAAGGAGGAAATTCATGAGTACCGTTCGGTTGACGCTCGCGCAGGCGATTGTTCGTTTTCTAATCGCGCAGAGGATCGAAGATGAGGGCGATGTCCTCCCGCTCTTCGCCGGCGTCCATGCGATCTTCGGGCATGGGAATGTGACCTGCCTCGGTTCCGCTCTCGAGGAGGTGCAGAACGAACTTCCGACCTATCGCGGCCAGAACGAGCAGTCGATGGCGCTCGCGGCAGTGGCCTATGCCCGCGCCCGTCGCCGCAAGCAGATCCATGTATGCTCGGCGTCGGTTGGTCCTGGCTCCTCGAACATGGTGACGGCCGCTGGCGTCGCGATGTCCGATCGCCTTCCGGTCCTCTTTCTGTGCGGTGACAACTTCGCCTCGCGCCTTCCGGATCCGGTTCTCCAGCAGGTCGAGCATTTCCACGATATGTCGCTGACGACCAACGACGCCTTCAAGGCGGTCTCGTCATTCTTCGATCGCATCACTCGCCCGGAGCAGATCCTCAATTCCCTGCCGCAGGCAGTTGCTCTGATGCTCGATCCGGCCGCTTGTGGTCCCGCCACCATCTCGCTTGCCCAGGATGTGCAAGGAGAGGCCTTCGACTATCCGGAATCCTTTTTCGCCGAGCGTGTGCACAAGATCCCACGTTATCCGGCCGCTGATCATCAAATCGACGCTGCTGTCCGCCTGATCAAGGAAGCAAAACGGCCGTTGATCATTGCTGGAGGTGGCGTTCATTATTCTGGCGCCACTGACGAGCTCGCAGATTTCAGCGATCGCTTCGGCATCCCGGTCGCAGAGACGATCATGGGCAGATCCGCACTTCTTCATAACCATCGGCTCAACATCGCGTCGATTGGTGTCATGGGCGGAAACGCTGGAAACAATATCGGCCAGAAGGCTGATCTGGTAATCGCGATCGGCACGAGGCTGGCGGACATGATCACCGGTTCCTGGAGCGTGTTCCGAGATCCGGATGTCAAGTTCCTGTCGCTGAATGCAAACCGCTTCGATGCCAACAAGCACATGGCGCAACCCGTCGTCGGAGATGCGAAGTTGTCGCTGGAAGCCATCACAGCGAAACTCGGTGACTGGCTTGCTCCGGCCGCTTGGGCCGACGAGGCCGTCCGGGAAAAGGAAGCCTGGGACGCCATTGTTGAACAGCGCACGGGCCGGACGAACCAGGATGTCCCGAATTATCCGCAGGTCATCGGCGCGGTTCAGCGGAATGCGAAGCCGGATGATGTGATCGTATCCGCGGCCGGCGGTCTTCCAGGCGAGCTTTATTGCACTTGGAAGTCCATCGGGGTTGGGACGTTCGAATCCGAATACGGGTTTTCCTGCATGGGTTACGAGATCGCCGGAGCCTATGGCCAGAAGATCGCAAACCCTGAGCGGGAGATCATCGCCATGCTGGGTGACGGCTCCTACATGATGTTGAACTCCGACATCTATTCATCGGTTCTCACGGGCAACAAGATTATTTGCATCGTCTGCGATAACGGCGGATTCGCCGTCATCAATCGCCTGCAGACTGGAAAAGGCGGGGCGGAATTCAACAATCTTCTCGCTTCGTCGAAACATGCCGGCGAGGTCCCGCGTATCGACTTCGCCATGCACGCCCGTTCGATGGGCGCGGAATCCGAAAACGTCACGACGATCGAAGAGCTCGAGGCGGCGATCGGTCGCGCGCGCCAGAGCGATCGTACTTACGTCATCGCGCTTCGCACGCATCCGTACGAGTGGATGGACGGCGGCTCCTGGTGGGATGTCGGGATGCCGGAGGTGACAAACCGTCACTCGATCGCCACGGCGCGTGACGCACAGGAAGCTCAACGCAAGCACCAGCGCAAGGGAGTCTGACGGATGTCAGCGCCGACCACGACCCGCGTTCTCATGACGGGATCGACGGGAAACCTCGGGCACAAGGCGACGATGGCGCTCCAATCGGTGGAGGGTGTGTCGTTGACGCGCATCGGCCGAAACGGTGGTGCTGATCCCGAGGTCATCACAGCAAACCTCGAGGTCTACGACGAAGCCTGGGTTGAACACTTCAAGGGCGTCGACACAGTTCTGCATCTAGCCGCCGACCCGCGCGCCGCCGGGGATTGGGACACCGTGTCGCCTCTCAACATCGATCTTGCGCTCAATGTCTTGCGCGCAGCGCGACATGCGGCTGTCAAGCGGTTTGTCTTTGCCAGTTCCAACTGGGTACTCGGTGGATATCGCTTCGGGAAGGATCGGCTGAATTCGGCGCTGCCGCCGCGGCCCGTCAATCCATACGGCGCTTCGAAGCTCTTCGTTGAACGCTATGGCCGCATGGTCAGTGACGAGACGGGCATGGCGTTTCTGTCGCTTCGGATCGGCTATTGCCAGCCGGGCGAGAACAAGCCCGGCCCACAGATGGCATTCGGCACATGGGGCCAGCAGATGTGGCTCGGAAATCAGGACTGGGCGCAGGCTGTCGAGAAGTCGGTTACCTCCCGGTACGAAGGTTTCCACGCGATCAACATCGTCTCTCGCAACGACGGAATGCGCTGGGACCTGGAGGAGGCTGGTCGTGTCATCGGATACGCGCCGCTTGAGCGGCATCGGCCGGAATTGAGTTTCTCAGGTTGGCTGAAGGATCGGACTGCGTGTCTTCGCGAGAAGCTCGCTCCGTCCGGTTCCTCGGTGCCGCCCTTGGGCAGGCGTTGGTGAGGGAGGACTGAATTGAAGAAGATACTTGTTGTGCAGCCGCTTCGGCCAGAAGCTCTGCGCCTGTTCGACCAGCGAACCGACGTCTCGTATGAAGTCGTTGCCGATTTTTCCAGGGACAATCTCCTGAAGCACGTCGGCGATGCCGACGCCATCACTGTCCGCGATGCCCCGCTACCGGCGGATGTCCTTGCTGCGGCACCGAACCTGAAAATCGTATCGAGGCATGGCGTCGGCTACGACAACATCCCGATCGACTACTGCACCTCGCGCGGAATTCCGGTCACCGTCGTCGGCGACGTAAACGCCATCTCCGTAGCCGAACAGACTATGTTTCTCATGCTGGCCGCGGCCAAGTCCGGCGTCCAGCTCGATGCAGCCGTCCGCCGGGGGGATTTTGCCGCACGGTCGAGACTGATCGGGATAGAGTTGCGTGGACGTACGCTCCTCGTTGTGGGCTTTGGACGCATCGGACGCGAAGTGGCGAAACGTTCCGCGAGCTTCGGCATGGATATCGTCGTCTACGATCCTTATGCCAAGCGTTCCGAAGTCGAGGGTGCCACCTTCGTGGATAGCCTCGAAGATGGCTTGGCCGCAGCAGACGTCGTCACTCTTCATATTCCTCTGTCGGATACGACGCGCAATCTCATCGACGCCGACGCCCTCAGACAGTTGAAGCGCGGCGCCATCATCATCAATACCGCTCGCGGCGGGATCATCGATGAAGACGCGCTCGGCGATGCGCTGGCGGACGGACAAGTGCGGGCGGCGGGCCTGGACACCTTCGCGACGGAGCCGCTCCCCACGACCGATCGCCTGGTCTCGGAAGAGCGGGTCGTCCTCAGCCCGCACTCGGCCGCGCTCACCGAGGAATCCCTGATCGCAATGGGCGTGATGACTGCGCGCAATGCGCTTGCAGGCATCGACGGAAACCTCGATCCGCAACTGGTGGTCAATCGATCCGTTCTGAAGGTTTCCGTCGATGCGAAATAACAACATCCGCGATGTCTGGGAACGTGGCGAAGCGGTCGTGTCCGCTTGGCTCTCGATCGGAAATGCCTACACCGCAGAAATCGCAGGATGGTCGGGATACGATTGTGTCCTCGTCGACCTTCAGCACGGCATGACAGACGTTCGGACCATGATCTCGATGCTGCAGGCGATTTCGGCAACCCCGGCAACGCCGATGGTGCGTGTTCCGTCGTGCGATCCACCAGTCATCATGAAGGCATTGGACGCGGGCGCGTTTGGGATCATCTGCCCGATGATCAACAGCGCTAGGGAAGCGGAGGCCTTTGTTGCGGCGACGCGATATCCGCCTCTTGGGAACCGCAGTTTCGGTCCAGCTCGCGGGCTTCTCTACGGCGGCGCCGACTATTTCCAGCATGCTGACAGATCGATCGTTCGCTTGGGCATGATCGAAACGCTGGAAGGCTTGAATGCACTCGACGAGATCTGTGCGGTTGATGGGCTCGATGGGATTTTCGTCGGCCCGAACGACCTGGGGCTCGCCTTGGGAAAAGGCACGCTCGGCGATCCGACGGACGAAACCGTGCGGGAAGCAATCCTGCGCTGCCTTTCGGTTGCAAGAAAACACGGCAAGCATGCTGGGATCTTTTGCCCGTCGAGCGCCGTCGCAGCGCGCCGCAGCAGCGAGGGCTTCGACTTCGTCGTTCCAAACAGCGACGCAAACCTTCTGAAATCGGCTCTCAACGCGGAGGCGAGCGGAGCGAGAGTGAATGTCCGCAAATAGGTGCGGGTAACTGATGGTGCACGGGATGCACCATCTCCATCGTGGGAGGAGAATGGCATGAAAAACTTTATGAAGATCGCGGTTCTTGCTGGCGCGGCACTGATTGGAGCTGCGACCAGCAGCTTCGCCGAGGAACGCATCATCATGATCAGCCACGGCCTTGCGAACGATCCGTACTGGAACATCGTCAAGAACGGTGGCGACATGGCCGCCAAGCAGATGGGCGTGAAGTTTGACTACGTGGCTCCGGAGACGTTCGACATGGTCCGCATGTCCGAGCTGATAACCTCGGCGGTCAACCAGAAGCCCGATGGGATCATCGTGACCATCCCGGATGCCGATGCACTGAAGGATGCCATCAAAACCGCCGTTGCGTCGGGCATTCCGGTGGTCTCGGTCAACTCGGGTGCAACTGTCGCAAAAAGCTTCGGCACTTTGATCCACATTGGTCAGGACGAATATCCGGCCGGCAAGCGTGTCGGCGAGAAGCTCAAGGAGCTTGGCCAGAAGAAGGCGATCTGCATCAACCACGAAGTCGGCAACACGGCCCTCGACGACCGTTGCCGCGGTGTGGCCGACGGTTTCGGAGGACCGGTCACTGTGTTGCCGACAACCAATGACTTCCAGGAAGTAAAGTCGAAGGTCACGGCAGCGCTGGCCAGCGATCCGCAGATCGATACCATCGTCGCGCTTAGCGCCGGCCAGGCCGGCGAACCCGCAGTTGATGCGGTTCAGACAACGGGCAACACCAAGGTAAAGGTCGTTTCTTTTGACCTTTCACCGGGCTTCCTGCAGGCCATCATCGATGGCAAGGCGTCGTTCGCGGTCGAACACCAGCCGTTCTTCCACGGCTACCTCAGCACGGTCCTTCTGACGAACTACATCCGCTACGGGCTGATGCCGACGAACGATCTGATCGAAAGCGGACCGAAGTTCATCACTGCCAAGGAAGCGCCACAGGTGCTCGAACTCGCCAAGAAATCAATCCGATAGCATGAGAGAAGGCATGGATGGTGTTGGAGCCGTCCATGCCTGATCGGGAGACGAAAAATGGTTGACATAACCAAGGCACCTCATGGTGCGAAAGACGAACGATTGATCCGCATTTCATTGATGGCATCGCTTATCCGGCGGCCTGAACTTGGGGCGCTCGCGGGCCTGATCTTTGTCTTCGTGTTTTTCCTCACGACCGCAAGCCCTCAGATGTTCACCCTGGCGGGCGTGATGAATTTCATGGCGCCTGCCTCACAGCTCGGTATTCTGGCCGTTGCTGCCGCTCTTCTCATGATCGGCGGCGAGTTCGACCTGTCGATCGGCTCGATGATCGCATTCAGCGGTATGATTTTCGGGACCGCGGTTGTCGCATGGGGGCTGCCGCTCAGCCTTGCAATCCTCATGACTCTTGCCGTGGCCGCCCTTCTGGGGATCACCAACGCCCAGATCGTCATGCGAACCGGACTGCCATCCTTCATCGTGACACTCGCCTTTCTGTTTGTACTGCGCGGCCTTTCCCTGGTGGGTCTGAAGTGGGCGACGGGCGGCGCAACTCAAATGCGCGGGATCAAGGACGCCGTCGCCGGCAGTCCCTTGGCGCCGATTTTCTCCGGAGACGCCTTTAAGGGGTTCTTCCAGTACCTCGCGGACAAGGACGTCATTTCCAAGTTTCCCAATGGCTCTCCGACGGTCCCCGGTGTTCCAGTTGAGCTCATCTGGTTCCTGGTCATCGCGCTGGCGGCCACCTATCTGCTCATCCGCACGGGATTCGGCAACTGGATCTTCGCTGCCGGCGGCGACGCCAATGCGGCTCGCAATTCCGGCGTTCCGGTGGCTCGCGTCAAGACCATCCTGTTCATCATGACCGCCTGCGCGGCGGCTTTGGTTGCCATTTTGACGGTTCTCGATGCTGGATCAACAGACGCGCGTCGCGGTTTCCAGAAGGAATTCGAAGCGATCATCGCCGCTGTCATCGGTGGCTGCCTTCTGACGGGCGGTTATGGCTCAGCGATCGGGGCGTTCTTCGGCTCCATCATCTTCGGTATGGTCCTCATCGGCCTCACCTACACGCAGATTGACCAGGACTGGTATCAGGTCTTCCTCGGCGGCATGCTTCTGCTTGCCGTTCTCTTCAACAACATCATCCGCAAACGCGTAACTGGCGAGCGTTGAGGAGAAAATCTATGTTACATCGTCAAAACTCAGACACAACGACGCCCTTCATCGAGATCAGAGATTTGGTCAAACACTTTGGAGCGGTGATCGCGCTGAATGGCGTTTCATTAAGCGTACGGGCTGGAGAGGTGCTCTGCCTTTTGGGCGACAACGGCGCAGGCAAATCTACGCTGATCAAGACGTTGTCGGGTGTTCACAAACCCACCTCCGGCGAGTTCTTGGTGGACGGCGAGCCGGTTGAATTCGGCAGTCCGCGCGACGCGCTGGATGCCGGAATCGCCACGGTCTACCAGGACCTCGCAATGATCCCGCTGATGTCGGTGAGCCGGAACTTCTTCATGGGACGCGAGCCACTGAAGCGACTGGGGCCGATTTCTTGGTTCGACCGCAAGTTCGCGGATACGGTCACCCACGACGAGATGATGAAGATCGGGATCGATGTCCGCGACCCGAACCAGGCGGTCGGTACCCTGTCGGGTGGCGAACGTCAGTGCGTCGCCATCGCCCGCGCCGTGTACTTCGGTGCGAAGGTTCTCATCCTCGATGAACCCACGTCCGCACTCGGCGTTGCGCAGACGTCGATGGTCTTGAAATACATCGATGCCGTCCGGTCGAAGGGGCTGGGAGTGATCTTCATCACCCACAACGTCCGTCATGCCTACGCGGTCGGGAACCGCTTCACTGTTCTCAACCGCGGCAAGACCGTCGGCGTTTTCAAGAAGGACGAGATCGCCATCGACGAGCTGCAGAATCTGATGGCGGGCGGCAAGGAATTACAGAGCCTCTCGGACGAGCTCGGCGGAACAATCTAGTACTACTACGGAGAAGCAAAGTGACCGTTATCAAAATAGGTCTCATCGGCGCAGGCTGGATGGGACGTGCCCATGCGGCTGCCTTTGAGAATGCGACCCGGATATTCGGGACGGAGCCTGCCACCCTGAAGATCGTGGCTGTGGCGGATGTCAACGAACCTGCCGCGAAGGGATTTGCCGAGCGGTTTGGCGTCGAGCGATATACAAGCGACTGGACAAGCATCGTCAACGATCCCGAGATCGATGTCATCGACATCACGACGCCGAACGATGCTCATCCTGAGATCGCTCTCGCGGCAATCGCGGCTGGCAAGCACATGTACTGCGAAAAGCCGATGGCGAATACGGCGGCCGAGGCGCGTGCCATGCACGAAGCCGCCAAGAAGGCCGGCGTCGTCACGCTTGTCGGGTTCAACTATCTTTGCAGCCCGATCCAGGCCTACGCCCGGCAGCTTATCGAAAACGGGGATCTGGGCGAGATCTTCCATTTCCGAGGCACATTCGACAACGACTACATGGTCGATGAGAGTTTCCCGTTTACCTGGCGGACGGACGCGACTGCCGCAGGCAAGGCGGGCGCTCTCGGCGATATGGCAAGCCATGTCCTGAGCCTCGCGCATTATCTTGTCGGTGAGGTGACGGAAGTAAGTGGCGCGCGCCAGATCCTTCATGCCAAGCGCCGCGACGCAAAAGGCGCAGAGCGCACCGTCGAAAACGACGATCTTGCGCACTTCATCTGCCGCTTCAAGAATGGCGCTTCCGGCTATCTGGAAGCGAGCCGCATCGGGACGGGTCGCAAGCTTTACCTCTCATACGAAATCCAGGGCACCAAAGGCGCGCTGTTCTTCGACCAGGAGCGCATGAATGAGCTGAACTTCTACCGTCAGACCGACGATCCGGCAGAGCGAGGCTACAAGCGCGTTCTCGTGGCTCCGCAGCATCCGGACTATGCGGCCTTCTTCGGACTTCAGGGAAATCCACTCGGTTACAATGATCTGAAGATCATCGAAGCGCGTCGGCTGATCGAGTCCGTCATCTCCGGCCAGAGCTGGATCGCGAATTTCGAGTTTGGATACACCGTCGACCGCGTGGTCGAAGCGGTTCTTGTTTCGGCCGACGAAGGCCGATGGGTGAAGACTGAGGAGATTGCCTGATGACCGCCGCATACCAGCTCGCCAATGCCCCATGCTCATGGGGCATCGATTTCGCTGACCGTCCGGAGAATCCGGCATGGACGAAAGTGCTCGACGAAGCGGCGTCGGCAGGTTTCTCCGCCATCGATCTCGGGCCAGTCGGATTTTTCCCGACAGATCCCTCCCAGCTTAAGAACGAGCTTTCGAAGAGAAATCTTCGGCTCTCGGCGGGCGGTCTCTTCGATCCGCTCACGGATGCCCGCGCGTTCGATGGCATTGTCGACAAGACGAGACGCACATGCTCGATCCTCAAGGATCTCGACGCCCCCCGGCTCGTCATCATCGACTGCGTGTCCGACGAGCGCGGCAAATACGCTGGCCGCCCCAGCGACGCTCCGCGTCTTTCGTCAGAGGATTGGAAGGCCATGATCGGCCGTATCGTCGAGCTCGCGAAGATCGCGAAGAACGAGTACGGAGTTAAATCCTACCTCCATGCCCACGCGGGCTGCTACATCGAATATGAAGATGAACTCGACCGCGCCATGTCGGACCTTCCGGAGGACTTGGTTGGCCTTTGCGTCGACACCGGGCATTCCGCCTATGCCGGGATCGACCCGATCGCCCTGATCCGGCGGTATGGCAGCCGTATCGGCCACATGCACCTCAAGAACATCGACAGGGACGTTCACGCGGCGTGCGTCGCCGACAAGACCGGATTCTTCGATGCGATCGCCCGCGGCATCTTCTGCCCATTGGGCAAGGGCGTCGTCGACTTCGTCGAAGTTCGCGATGCGCTCGATGCTATCGGCTACCGTGGGATGGCCGTTGTCGAGCAAGACGTCGATCCCACCGGCAATGCGTCGCCGCTCAGCAATGCCAGGGAAAGCCACGACTACCTCGCTTCGATCGGGATGTCGTCGTCGGACAGGGGCTGAAGATGGAAGCGTCCTGCGTCGTCGATTGCAAGAACACGCTTGGCGAGGGTTGCGTTTGGGACCCTCGCGACCGAAGTGTCTACTGGACGGATATCGCCGAGAGTAGAATCTACAAGCTCGGCGCTGATGGCGCAGTGACGGTTTTTCCGCTTCCGGAGCGGGCAGGATTCATTCTGCCTCGGAAGCATTCGGGCTTTGTGCTCGGGCTCGCAACCCGTGTGGTGATCGGCGATGCGGGATTCAGGAACTTCGAGACAGTCTCCGTCATCGAGGAGGGGCTTCCGCAGACCCGCGTCAATGACGCGGCTGTCGATCCTTTCGGCGGCGTCGTGTTCGGAACGTTCGACGAGCGGGACCGCAAGCCAGCCGCTGCTCTTTATCGCTGCGCTCCGACAGGCGAGATCACGAAACTGCTCGAAGGGATCACGATCAGCAACGGGATCGCGTTCTCGCCCTCGGGGGACGTCATGTATTTCGCCGACACGGCCGAGGGAACCATTCGCCGCTTCGAGATCAGAAGTTCGGGTTGGACGAACTTGAGGGAGCTTGCTCCCCTGGCCAATCTCGACGTCGCGGATGGCCGGCCGGATGGAGCTGTGGTCGATTCCGAAGGGTCGTATTGGAGCGCCCGGGTGTGGGGCGGCTGCCTTGCGCGGATCGGTCAGGACGGTCAGGTCCAGGAGACGGTGAAACTGCCGACCAAGGGGCCGACCTGCGTGACGCTTGGTGGCAAGGACGGACGAACCCTCTACGCGACAACATTACGCGTTATGCACACCGACGATGAACTGGAGGCAGCACCCCTCGCCGGCGGGCTTTTCGCGGTCCAGGTCAAGGTTCCAGGCGTTCCCCAACGCCTTGCCGCTCTATGAATTGGTCTTTTTAAACGAAGGAATGAGACGATGAAGTTCTGTGTTTTCGGTGCCGGCCGCATGGGCGCGCAGCACATCGCGAATGTCGCGGCCAACGAGAATGCCGTGCTCGAGTATGTGGTTGATGTCGACTTGAGTCGCGCCCAAGCGCTTGCGGCTCGTTACGGTGCGCAGGCCACCGATAATCCCCGCGTGGCTTTGAACGATCCGGCCGTCGACGCGGTCATCATCGCATCCGCGACCAACACTCACGTAGACCTGATAGTCGACGCTGCAAAAGCCGGCAAAGCTGTCCTCTGCGAAAAGCCGATTGATCTCGATATCGCCCGGGTCGATTACTGCGCGCAGCAGATCAGCGGCCTCAACGTCCCGATTATGATCGGATTCCAACGGCGCTTCGACGCTACGCACATGGCCGTGAGGAAGGCCGTTGCCGGAGGAGAGGTCGGCCAGGTCGAGGTCATCACGATCGTCAGCCGCGATCCATCTCCGCCACCCGCATCCTACATCAAGGTTTCCGGCGGCCAGTTCCACGATCAGATGATCCACGACTTCGACATGGCCCTGTGGCTCGCCGAGCCGAAGGGTTCACTCGAGATATGCGCCATGGGGAGCAATCTGGTCGATCCGGCAATCGGGGAGGCGGGTGATACCGACACTGCGCAGGTTCTGATCCGGTTTGCCAACGGCGCTTTTTGCCGCATCGATTGCAGTCGTCGGGCAACCTATGGCTATGACCAGCGCGTCGAGGTCTTCGGATCAAAGGGCATGGTGACCTCTGCCAATCTGCTCAAGACGGGGATCGAGCGGTTCGGCGCCGCCGCCACGAATGCACGCGATACGCTGTTACCGGGATTCATGGAACGCTATCTGCCGACCTACGCGACGGAACTCGATTACTTCATCGACGCGGTGTCAAACGAGCGGAAGATCGAGTCCGACTTCCAGAGCGGCCGCAAGGCGGTGCTGCTCGCCGACGCTGCGCGGAAATCGCTGAAGGAAGGAACTGTCGTCCGCCTCGACTTGGACGCCTGACATTTCGATCCGGACCAGATCCGGATCTCACATGGAATTCCGTAGCAAGGAGCTTGGATTCCCATCTGCAACAGTTCGAGCGCGGTCGCGCCAGCCAACCAATTTTCTAGGAGGTTCACCCATGACCATTCGCCACCTGAAGACAGGCAAGCCTGCCGCCGATCGCGCCGAGGACGATGCGAAGGTTCGGGCAGTTGTCGAAGCTACCCTGAAGGATATCGAGGCGCGGGGCGATGCCGCTGTGCGCGAGCTTTCCGAAAAGTTCGACAAGTATTCGCCGCCTTCCTTCCTTCTTTCGACGTCTGAAATAGAGGCGGCCATCAACAAGGTCTCCACACGGGACATGGCCGATATCGAGTTCGCCCAGGCTCAGATCCGCAAGTTCGCGCAGGTTCAGCGGGATTCGATGAAGGACGTTGAGGTGGAAACGTACCCCGGCGTCATCCTCGGCCACCGCAACATCCCCGTCCAATCGGTCGGCTGCTATGTCCCGGGCGGCAAGTTCCCGATGGTCGCCTCGGCGCATATGTCCGTGCTAACTGCCTCGGTTGCCGGTGTGCCTCGTATCGTTGCTGCTGCGCCAGCCCAGAAAGGTGAACCTCATCCAGCCATCATCGCAGCGATGCACAAGGGCGGTGCGCACGAGATCTATGTTCTCGGCGGCATGCAGGCAATCGGGGCGATGGCGCTCGGAACACAGACGATCAAGCCCGTCGACATGCTGGTTGGGCCTGGGAATGCGTTCGTCGCCGAGGCGAAACGGCAGTTGTACGGTCGGGTCGGCATCGACCTTTTCGCCGGGCCGACGGAGACAATGGTGATTGCCGACGAGACTGTCGATGCCGAGATCTGCGCCACCGATCTTCTCGGGCAGGCAGAGCACGGCTACAATTCGCCTGCGGTTTTGGTCACCAACTCGGAGAAGCTCGCGCGGGGAACTCTGTCGGAGATCGATCGTATCCTGAAAATCCTGCCGACCACCGAGACCGCCTCGGCATCCTGGCGCGATTATGGCGAAATCATCGTTTGCGATACATACGAGGAGATGCTGGATGTCGCCAACGACATAGCCTCCGAGCACGTGCAAGTCATGACGGATCGCGACGACTGGTTCCTTCAGAACATGCACTCCTACGGCGCGTTGTTCCTTGGTCCGAGGACAAATGTCGCGAATGGCGACAAAGTGATCGGCACGAACCATACTCTGCCGACGAAGAAAGCTGGGCGCTACACAGGCGGGCTGTGGGTTGGGAAGTTCCTTAAGACGCACTCGTATCAGAAGGTGGTCACTGATCAGGCCGCCGCTGACATTGGCGCCTATTGCTCGCGGCTGTGCATACTTGAGGGTTTCGTCGGCCATGCGGAGCAGGCGAATGTTCGTGTTCGACGCTATGGTGGCCGCAACGTCCCTTACGGAGCTGCAGCGGAGTAAACACTTGAACTCGAGATGGTGACCTTATGAGCATGATGCTTCCCCGAACCCCCTCGTTCCGCCTTGATGGCAAACGGGCTCTGGTTGTCGGAGCCTCGTCCGGTATCGGATTTGCGGCAGCGGTTGCGCTTGCCGAAGCTGGCGCGGCCGTTTCCCTGGCGGCCCGCCAGTCGCCGAAGCTCCAGGAAGCCGCAGATTCGATCAGCGCGGCGGGATTTGCTGCGGACGCAGTTCCGCTCGACATTACGGATGTTGGAACCCTATTGGAGACTGTCTCCGCCAGGGGGCCGTTCGATGTTCTCGTCAATAGCGCGGGTTTTGCTATTCATGGGCCTGCATTGGAAACAACGGCGCGAGATTTCGATACCGTGTTCTCGATCAATGTCAGAGGGGCTTACTTCCTCGCGCAGGCCGTCGCCAAAGGTCTCATCACGTGCGGCAAGCCCGGATCCTTGATCACGATTTCTTCCCAGATGGCGCATGTGGGCGGTGTTGACCGGGCGGTCTATAGCGCAACGAAGCACGCGGTTGAGGGTTTTACCAAATCGATGGCGATCGAATGGGGTCAGCACGGCATACGCGTCAATACAGTGTGCCCAACGTTCATTCGAACGCCGCTCACCGAGGAGACGTTCGCAAACCCGGAGCGGATCAAGTGGATCAACGAGAAGATCAAGCTCGGGAGAATTGGCAAGGTCGAGGACGTTATGGCCGCTGTTCTTTATCTGGCGTCCGATGCGTCTTCAATGGTAACCGGGACTGCGCTAATGGTCGACGGAGGCTGGACCGCAGAGTGAGAGTCGCGGTCGGAATGACGTCGTCCTCACTTCGATTCCCATCAAGAGGATAGGACCTCCTCTTTCGGCCGGCCCTAAGCGAACTTGAGTGCTGAAGTTTTGCGCCGTCCGGCGAATGACCAGCTCTCCCGCCAGGGCAACATTAGAACTCTCATCTCGCCGGTGATAATCGCCAATAGGACCCCTACCATCTACTCGTAGGGCTGCGTTTGCCGCACGCCAGCAATCGGCCCGGAAGGCAATGCAACGGCCTTGATATTCCAGGAAACGACGCACGAGATTGACTCGGCATATTGGTGTGATCGGATTTCGCGATCTACACAGCCCTCCCGCGGAATAACCGGGCTGGAGAGGGTTTGATATAGATGGAGACATCGACAGGGAGAATGTCTGATGCTCACGAAATCGCCATTCCGGTATGATGTTTTCACCGCCAATAAGCAGCCTCGATACCAGGGCGGTCCGGCGAACCTGATATGCAAAGCAGTGATCACCGAAACCCATGATGCAAAAACCTTCGTCTTCGAAGACGCTTTGAACCGCGCCTTCGACTTCAAACCCGGCCAGTATGCTTTGTGCAGGTTCGAGATCGAGGGGAAAGCCCATTACCGAGCTTACTCCGTCTCCTCTGCCCCGACGCGGCCACACAATGTCTCGATCACGGTGAAGAGAGTGCCGGGCGGCCTGGTCTCGAATTGGCTGAACGATCACGCCTGTCCCGGAATGAGGTTGGATATCATGGATATCGCGGGTGATTTCAATATCGTCGACCGCCCGTTTGAAAGGCCACTCTTTCTGTCGGGCGGCTCCGGGATCACTCCAGTCATGTCCATGCTACAGTTCCTCAACGACACGGCTGATCCGATGGACATCGCGTTTGTCCACTTTGCGCGAACTCCGCACGACGTCATCTTCCGGGATCAGCTCGATTTCATCTCCCGACGGTTCAAGAACGTCAGCATGCACCTCGTCGTCGGCGACGATCTGAACGATGACTCCTTTTCCGGCTCAACAGGAGAAATTAGCGCCGCGCTCCTCCGCTCACTCGTTCCCGACCTCCGCGGGCGGGAAGTCTTCATGTGCGGTCCTGAAGGCTTCATGCGGGCGGCGCGCTCCATCTTTTCCGAGCTTGATGTCGTAGCCATCAACCAGGAAAGCTTCGGTGAAAGGATCGCGATTCCCGAAAACGACAAGCAGGGCGGGCAGGTCAATTTTACCCTAACAGGTGCCACCCTCGACTGCGCGGCGGGTGAAACACTGCTGGAGACGGCGATGAACGCGGGGGTCTGGATTAATAGCTCTTGTCGGCAGGGCGTCTGCGGTAGCTGCCGCGTCCGCGTGACGGAAGGTAAAGTGAGGATGGACGACCTCGGGGGCATTACGGAACAGGAGAAGGCCGAGGGGTACGCCCTGGCCTGTTGCAGTCGGCCGATCGGCGCGGTTTCGATCGAAGCGTGATCGCGGGAACCCTCCGCATTTAGAGCGTTTACTTCGTTGCAGCGAGTTGGCCGTCGCCGGCCGGGGAGCCTGCCGCGAGGATCTTCAATGCCTTCAGCAACTTGAGGTGAGTGTGCGAATGACAATTCCGCACGTGGACAGCAGAATAGATGGGATGGGAGATTATGGGCGCGTCCGATACGAGTTCAACGACGCCCTCTTTCTGCAGTTTCGAGGCCACTGAAGCGGTCACGAACGCAGTGCCGCCGCGACTTCTCAGCAGCGTTGTGAGGGCGCTGCCGTGGCCTATGGAAACGCGACTTGAGTCGAGTTCAGGCAGCATCTGCCGATGTGCTTGGTCGAACACCGGAGAATAGTTCGCTCTAATGTAGTCGGAAGCTTTGACGTCGGCGAGAGAGACTCGGCGCGTACTCACCATGAGGAATCGTTCCTCCGCCACTTGCTCATAATGCATGTCTGGAAAATGCTGAGGAGAGTAAAGCACCGCCAGGTCCAGGCTTCCCGTCGTAAGGTCCAGGATCATTTGGTTGGAATAATCGATCTCGATATATATGGCTAACTTCGGCATCGCAGTCTGCGCCCAGTCCAGCCATTTGGTTAGGAGATCCTCGAAAATCTCGGCGTGAATACCGATGCGGATCAGGCGATCGAACTTACCCACCGCCTGGATTTCCCGTCGAGCGTCAAGCCAACGCAGCTTGACGGCCTTGGCGTGCGCTTCGAAGCGGATACCAGCCGCGGTCGGTTCGGTGCCGCTTTTGTTTCGGATGAACAGCTGCTTCTCGAGCAGTCCCTCGAGGGCTCGTATCCGGCTCGACACCGTCGACTGGGTAATGCCGAGCCTATCGGCAGTCTTGTTGAAGCTGCGCGTTTCAATCAAATCCAGAAACGTGTCGAGCAGTTCGATCTGCATGTCATCCTCAAGTGTTCGTCAGCCTTGCCACTTTGTGCCGGACATCGGCGGATAGGCAATCCGTCATCGACTTTTTCGATTAAAGTCGCCCCCCAAGGCGCGTAGCCGCGGCTGAGGGAACCATGCATCCTCAATGGGTTGCTGAAGCGATCCTCTGGAGGTGCACTGGATGTTCATAGTAGACACAGACGTTCACAATTATTGGTCCACGGCCGAAGTGCTTTTGCCGTATCTCGAACCGTATTGGCAAGATTTCCTGGTCCGCGGTGAGAAGCCGGGGCCGACGGGAAGCTTCCCGCACGGACATCGGCCATGGCTGCACCCCGAGGGCTTCTCGCGGCATGACATCAAGCCGGAGTCCGAAGAAGACAACTACTTGGTCATGAAGGAAAAACACCTCGACCATTACGGGATTGATGTCGCCATCCTGACATCCGACGAGCCGCTAGAGGCGTCGACCCTCGCCAACGCCCACTACGCGAACGCCCTTGTGAAAGCCTACAACGATTACATGATCGACTGGTGGCTTCCTAAGGACTCCAGGTTCAAGGGGTCGATCGTCATATCGCCGACCGATCCGCACGGTGCAGCCACGGAAATCCGCCGTGTGGGCCATCACCCCGATATCGTGCAGGTGCTTGCGAGCCATGGGTCGCAACGTCCGTACGGCGATCCGTTCTACCACCCAATCTTCGAGGCCTGCGTCGAGATGGGCCTGCCCTTCGCCATTCACCTCGGAGGACAGGGCGGCGTCAATCACAACGCCATCGCGAGCGGCCCGACCTCCTTTTACTGGGAGACCCACGCACTGCTCAGCCAGCCGGCGATGACTCACGTCGCGAGCATGATCTCCAATGGCGTCTTCGAGAAATATCCCGATCTATACTTCATCGTCATCGAATGCGGCGTCTGTTGGGTGCCCTCGCTGATGTGGAGGCTCGATGCCAATTTCAAGGCGCTCAGGAAGGAGACGCCATGGCTTAAGATGCTCCCGTCGGAATACTGTCGCCGGAACATCCGATTCAGCACGCAGCCGCTCGAGCAGCCCGCCAATGTGAAGCAGCTATGGGACACGCTGGAGCAGATGGACGGCCAGAACACGCTACTCTTCGCATCCGATTACCCGCATTGGGATTTCGACGCGCCGACCAACCTGCACATTCCTCCCGCCTGGCGCGAGAAGATACTCGGCCTGAACGCGCTCGAAGTCTACAAGCGCATCAAAGCTCCGGACTCCCTCGGGAGGGCCGCATGATGTCCGGCGCGACCAACAGAGCATTCGCCTGCAGGATCGAGGATGTCGGCCCGTCAAGTCCCAAGATCGTCAAGGTTGGACAATTGAGCATCGGAATCTTCGAAATCGAAGACGGCTACGCCGCGATGCTGAACGTCTGTCCGCACCGCGCGGGTCAGCTGTGCGAGGGTCCGGTTTGCGGGACGGCCAAGTCGACCGACCGGATGGAGTTCGTCTACGACCGAGCCGGCCAGATCATCCGCTGCGCGTGGCACGGATGGGAGTTCGACATCAAGTCGGGCACATGTCTAGTCGACGAGAAACTGCGTGCCCGGACGTTCCCCGTCCACGTCGAGGAAGATGAGATTTACATAGAGCTGGCCCGCTGACGCGGTATCCAGCCAAGGAGATTGCAAATGGAAACAGTCAAGTTCACCCAAATGAAGGACGGCGACGCCGAAGATTACGCCTTTCTCACCGAACACGAAGTCGAGTACGCAGCCGGGACCGCCGATCGGCTGCTCTCCGCAATGACCGATCTCGACAAGTCTTTGTCGGGGTACAAGATCACCCGCTTGGGCCATTCGCTGCAGGCGGCAACCCGAGCGTGGAAGGATGGGGCCGACATCGATTGGGTCGTGTCCGCATTGCTACATGATATCGGCGACATTTTCGCACCGTACAATCATGACGAATATGCCGCGGCGATCCTCAGGCCCTTCGTGAGGGAGCAGTGCGCTTGGGTCGTCGAGAAGCACGGGGACTTCCAGCTCCTGTACTATGGGGAGCATGTAGGGGCCAACCCGAACAAGCGAGACTCTTACCGTGACAATCAATATTTCGGCGATTGCGCGGACTTTTGCGAAAAATGGGACCAGTCGAGTTTCGATCCTGATTTCGAGACGCTGCCTCTGGAGTTCTTTGCGTCGTTGGTCCACGAGGTTTTCGCGAGAAGGAGCTACGATCCCGCCGTCCTGCGTGTCGGCGTCCGTGAACCTCTTTGCGACCCTCGCACCGCGCAGGCGAGGAAACACGCTAGCCAGGCCGCTTGACCGCGTTCCGTCCGCCCCCAGTGGCGGACGGAACGATCTCCTGTTGTTCGGATTAGCCGTCTTCTGCCCGGCAAGGTCTGCCCGTGTTCATGACCAGTGCCGGTTGAGACCGCCATGGTGCCATTCATCACGGCCACCTGCTCTTCATTGCCCTCTACGTCTACGCATAGACAACCGTGACACGGCGTTCTGGCTTCAAAATCCGAACCTGAGCCCGCAGCCTTGCTGACGCGGGCGCAAGGAGGTTGGGTCGTCTTTGAGTTTTTTGTTACTAGGATGATCCCGTTCTGCTCAACACTTTATCGACCGCCTCGGCAACGATCAGGCGTTGGTGTTCCGGCGTCCAGTATTTCTCATCCAGCAGTGCATAAACGAGAATGCCGTCGCACTGTACCAGCAAAGCGTCGGCGATCCTGCGGGCGTCTTTGAGCGAGTGGCCAAGTAGCCGTATCCACTTCACATGCTTGTCTCTCATGAAGGTATGGATGTTGCGGTGAATGGTCTGAAGTTCCGGCGAAGTTTGTGTGAGCGCCCAGAAAGCCAACCAGACAGACAACTGCCGACGCCGCGAGGGGTCGAGGGGAAGGAAGGCTTCGAGCGAAGCCGTGATCTCGTTGCGATCCAATGTCGTCGGCCAGCGAATTTCCTTCTTGGCCATATCCCAGGCATGCTCGACGGCCGCCTGTACCATCGCTGCGCGATTGGGGAAGTGATGGGTGATCAAACCGATCGTCGCGCCGGCTTTGTCCGCGACCTTGCGCATGCTCACATTCGCGACGCCTTCGTCGGCGATGACTTCACATACGGCATCGACAATCCGCTTTATCGGATCGCCGTCCTGCGGCTTTGCGTTCGTCTTTTTCTGAAGCATGGCTTGCTCGAATGTTTCTGTTGCTGATCCCTGCATAACTTCCCGGCCGTCCGCAGGCAAAGCGATAATCATTCAGTTTGCCAGTTGACCATATGCATAACGACTGTTATGCATATAAATAACAATTGTTATCTTTCAACATAACGATTGTTATCATGGCTGACAACGAAATGGTTTCGCGGAGTGATGACATGTCGAACGCTTCGAAACATCCGCGGCGGCAGTCCTACGACTATATCGTTGTGGGCGCCGGTTCCGCAGGTTGCGTGATCGCCAATCGCCTGTCGGACGATGCAAACGTTAAAGTCTTGGTGCTTGAAGCGGGCGTTCGAGACCGTAACCTTTTCATCCACATGCCTGCCGGAGTCTACAAGGTCTGGAACGACCCTAAGCTCAACTGGAACTACGCGAGCGCGCCAGAAGCCGAGATGGACGGCCGGGAAATCCCGGTTCCGCGCGGCAAGGTCCTCGGTGGCAGTTCGTCAATCAACTCAATGGTCTATCTGAGGGGGCATCCGTCCGACTATGATCGCTGGGCGAGCGAGTTCGGTTTGCCAGAATGGGATTATGCCCACTGTCTCCCCTATTTCAAGAAGGCCGAACGCAACGAACGCGGAGAGAATCCATGGCACGGGGGCTCCGGTCCACTCGGCGTCAGCAAGGGCTCCTCGGCCAGCATATTGTACGATGCGTTCGTTGCTGCTGGGGACGAGGCCGGTATCGGGACCTCCGATGACCTCAATGGCTACAAGCCGGAAGGGCTGGGCCACTACGACAGCACGAAATGGAACGGCCGCCGCTGCTCCGCTGCGGTCGCCTACCTCCATCCCGCAGCCACGCGGCCGAACCTGACGATCGTCACCGAAGCGCTGGTCGAGAAAGTCGTCATCGAAGCCGGGCGCGCGAGATCGATCGTCGTCCGCCACGGCGGTGGGCAGTACGTTGTCCGCGCGGACCGTGAGATCGTCCTGAGCGGGGGAGCGATCAACTCTCCGCAATTGCTCATGCTGTCTGGCGTTGGTCCAGCTGATTCCCTTCGACGCACAGGCATCGAAGTTCATGCCGACGTCCCCGGCGTCGGCCAGAATCTCCAGGACCACATCGATTTGGTGATGCAATGGAGCTGCCCCAAGGCTGTCACTCTGAAGCACCTCGCCAATCCGCTCATCAAGGCGTTCGTCGGTGCGCGTTGGCTTCTCAACAGAAGCGGCCCGGTTGCTTCAAACATCTGGGAGGCTGGTGGGCTCGTGCGTACGGAGGGCGGCCTGCCTGCTCCGAACATACAATACCATTTCGCGCCCGTGGCCATGCGATATGTCGACAATGCAATCCGGCTCGAGCAGGGTTTCCAGATGCATGTGAGCCAGCTCAGGCAGGACGCGCGCGGTCATATCGAACTTGCAGGCACCGATCCGTCAAGGCACCCACGCATCGTCTTCAATTTCCTGCAGACTGAAAAGGATAAGCGGGAGCTCGTCGACGGCGTATTGATGGCACGCCATATCGTCAACCAACCCGTGTTCCGTGAATTTCTTGGCAAAGAGCTGCGTCCCGGCCCATCCGCGAATACCCGGCAGGACATTTTGCGTTTCGTCCAAAGCGTGAGTGAGACGGAATTCCATCCTAGCTGCTCGTGCCGGATGGGAACCGACGATCTCGCTGTGGTCGACACCGATCTCAAGGTCAGGGGTGTGGACGGACTTCGGGTCGTGGACGCATCGGCGATGCCGAACGTGATCAGCTCGAATCTTAACGCCACAGTGATCATGATGGCCGAAAAGGCCGCCGACAGCATCCGCGGGAATCCGGCCCTCAAGCCCGAACGTCCGCTCTTCTTCTTCGACGAGAAGCACGTCGCCTGAAGCCACGAGGTCTCGGACGCGGCTACCCGTCGCTGGGCATGCCTAAGCTCAACAAAGAGGGAACTGAAATGCTGAAATATCTAATAGCCGCGGGCGTCAGCCTGCTTTCCATCGTGCCTTCCATATCCCAGGCCGCCGAGCCGGAGAGCTGCAAACAGGTGCGCTTTTCCGACGTCGGCTGGACGGACATTACCTCGACGACATCGATCTCGTCGATCATCCTGGAGGCCCTCGGCTATCAGCCGAAAAGCCTCATGCTTTCAATTCCGGTGACCTACGCCAGCCTGAAGAACAAGGAGATCGACGTTTATCTCGGTGACTGGGAGCCCGCGATGGTGCAGGATCGCAAGCCCTACATCGAGGACAAGTCCATCTTCGTTGTTGGCCCTAACCTCGAGGGCGCGAAATATACGCTCGCGGTTCCGAAGGCTGCATTTAACGCCGGAGTGAAGGACTTTGCCGACCTCCAAAACTTCTCAGACAAGTTCGATCGCAAGATTTATGGCATTGAGGCGGGAAGCACCGGCAATAACATGATCCAGTCTATGATCGAAAAGAACGAGTTCGGCCTCAAGGGGTGGGAACTGATCGAATCCTCGGAGCAAGGCATGCTCGCCCAAGTCGATCGCCAGACTAAACAGGGCGGATGGATCGTCTTCCTCGGATGGGAGCCGCATCCGATGAACACGAAATACGACATGGCCTACCTTACAGGTGGTGATGCGACCTTCGGCCCGAACTATGGTGGCGCGACAGTTTACACCAACATTCGTTCGGGTTTCATGGCGGAATGCCCCAATGCAAGCCGCTTTCTGCAGAATCTAAAGTTCTCTCTTACGATGGAGAACGAGATCATGGGCGCCATCCTCAACCAAGGTGCGGACCCCAAGGAAGCCGCCGGCGCCTGGCTAAAGGCGCACCCGGAAGTCGTGAAGCCGTGGCTCGAGGGCGTGACGACATTCGAAGGCAAGCCCGCGCTGGATGCCGTTGAGAGAGCTGTGAAGAGCTGAAGGCGATTTATGCTCGCCGGGCTCGGCACGTCATGTGCCCCGGCGAGCTGCGGCGCTCATGCGCTCTCGCCGCTAGAGCTGGCCGGGCAGGTGGCCGGTGCATTCCACTTCGTCTCGTTGGCGTGCGGATAGGGCTGCGTCGAAAGCGAAGGCGCTCGTTGATAAAAGTTTGCGCTAGGTTGAGGGTGCGGCTGACAAATCCACTGTCCGGGCTGCAGGCGGACGCTACCGCTGGAACTCGGCACATTACAAATAAGCGAGATGAACGTCAGAAAGGCTCTGCAGTTGAAGACTATTCTCGCAGTGAAAGCCTTTACGACCCGGCTGTATGAGACATGAGGACTATTGATGATCGACTATCACAAATTTTACATCGATGGCGCCTGGATTGACCCAGAAATTCCAAGTCCATCAGACGTGATCAACCCAGCGACGGAAACCGCATGGTCGCAAATATCCCTTGGCAGCAAGGCCGATGTATATCGCGCCGTGGCGGCCGCAAAAGCCGCGTTTCGATCATTTTCGCTGACCACACGAGACGAGCGTATTGATCTTCTTAAGAGGGTTCTAGCCGCCTACGATGAACGGTACGAAGATATCGCGCAAGCTGTTACCAACGAGTTGGGAGCGCCGATCACGTGGTCGCGAAGCGCTCAGACATGGGCGGGGCAACAACACCTGATCGCAACAATCAAAGCGCTTGAGCAGTTTCATTTTGAGGAGAGGCGCGGCTCGAGCATGGTTCTAAGGGAGCCGATCGGCGTATGTGCGTTGATCACGCCTTGGAACTGGCCGCTTAACCAGATCGTCTGTAAAGTCGCTCCGGCGCTGGCTGCGGGGTGTACTGTCGTGCTCAAGCCCAGCGAGATCGCTCCAATCAGCGGATTGATTTTCGCCGAGGTCATGCATGCCGCCGGCGTCCCGAAAGGCGTGTTCAACCTCGTGAATGGCAATGGCCCTGATGTTGGCCAAGTTATGTCAGGCCATCCTGATGTTGATATGGTGTCCTTCACCGGTTCCACCCGCGCAGGCATTATTGTGGCAAAAACGGCCGCCGAGACTGTAAAGAGGGTGGCGCAGGAATTGGGTGGCAAGTCCGCCAACATTGTCTTGCCCGACGCCGACTTGGCTGTAGCGGTGGCTGAGGGCACTAGATCCTGTTTTAGCAATACTGGTCAGTCGTGTGATGCACCCACTCGCATGCTGGTGCCGGCAGACCGCCATGATGAAGCATTGGCGATTGCTGCGCATATTGCGAATTCGATAATCGTCGGAGATCCTAAAGATCCAGGTGTAGAAATGGGGCCGCTTGTCAGTAAATTGCAGTTCGAAAAGGTCAAGGGGCTGATCCGGATTGGCATAGATGAGGGCGCAACTCTGGCTGCCGGAGGAACGGAGAGTCCGAAGGGACTTAGTCGCGGATATTTTGTCAAGCCGACTGTCTTCGGCAACGTCCGTCCCGGGATGGCGATTGAACGAGAGGAGATCTTCGGGCCGGTCTTGTGCATAATTCCGTATCGCGATGTGGATGACGCGGTCCGAATCGCAAACGACACCGTCTATGGTCTCGCAGCATACGTGCAGGGCAGTCCGGGGTGCGCAAGGTCTGTCGCGCGCAGGCTTCGGGCAGGGCAGGTGCAGATCAACTACCCGTCGTGGGACTTGCAGGTGCCATTCGGCGGCTACAAGCAGTCGGGGAACGGCAGAGAGTATGCAGACTGGGCTATCCACGACTTTTGCGAACTAAAGGGAATTGTGGGCTACGGTGCCTAGCTAGGAGCCCGTCCGGCGGGCGTTCGTCAGAAACATTTCCTCGCGCATCTGCACGAACATCGTGACCGCAGTAGATGCCGCGCCGAGACGGACGCAGTCTCCTGTGGCATCCGCCCTGCGAATACGACGATCTGCGAGGACGGCCTGCTGGCCATCAGCGTCGTCGAGCCGACCGGATCCATCGGGAGCGCCTGCGCGCCCGGCGGAGTGCCAAAGGCATCAGATCGAGGAGGCGTCGCGGCCCGTCAAGCGCCGAGATTATCGACGAGGTACTGGCGAAGGCGGGCGATGGCAGGCTCGTTCCAGCGGCTCTTGGAGGCATAGAAATAATAGGAATCCAGGTAGGTTTCCGTTGCTACCGCTTCCACCAGCCGGCCTTGCGCGATTTCGGGCGCGACCAGGATTTCGTTGGCAAGCGCCACGCCCTGGCCGATCGCCGCGGCTTCGATGACGATATGCGCGTAGCCCAGTTTCTGGCCGCTGAGTGTGGCAGGAGCCTTGACGCCGTTGGCGTGGAGCCATCTCACCCATGCGTCAGTGGTCTGCTCGTGAAGCAGAGGAGCCGAGAGCAGATCACGCGGTTCATTCGCTGGATAGCGTTCCAAGAAGTCACGGCTTGCGACGGCGATATGCCTTGGCCGGTATAATTCGAGGGAGTTGCTGTAGGCAATGTACTCCCGCCCGTAATGGACGGCTACGTCCGCTTCGAAGCGCCGGAAATCCGGAAGATGATCGGTTGCCCGCAAGAGCACGACATTGACCCGGGCGGCTCTGTTGATCTCCTCAATTCGCGGCATTAGCCACGACTTGTTGAGGCCCGGCCCGCACCACAGCTTCAGTTGCTGGTGACCCAACGGGCGAAGCATGAACGTCGCGTCGTCGATGTGATCGAAAGCCACTGCGATACGCTCGTGATACTCTTTTCCGGCGTCGGTCAAACGCGTCTCCGCAAAGTTGCTGTCGAGCAGTTTGACTCCAAGCCAATTCTCGAGTTTGCGGACATGCCGTCCGACCACAGTGTGGTGGATCGACAGATCTTCTGCGGCCGAGCGGAGACTGCCGAGTCGGGCGACGGCGTCGAAGGCCCTCAAGGCGGTGAGCGGCGGCAAATTACGAGGCATCGAACCCGCGGTTTTGTAAGGAGGCGGTGACGAAAAATATCATATGCATTTTTCGCAGTGTGGTGCATTTCATGCATTTTGGTTAGCATTTTTTGCACCTCCTCGGGACTCACGTTCGGCGCGATGGTCTTTCACATGGAAACAGCTGCAGCGTTTTCGCTTTCCACCAAGACATCAAACCAGAGGATCAACTCCCGTGAGAATCGGTTTTTACACGAACTATTCCAAGGAAACTGCCGAGTTCGCCCATGAGGTCGGCTTCACCAGTCTGCAGCTCTCCGCCTGGCCGGGTTCGGCCCTTGACGCCAACACAACAACCGACGCCCAGCTCGCGGAAATCCGCAAGGATCTCGACAGCAAGAACATCCAGATCTCGGCTCTCGGATATTATCCCAACTACCAGCATCCCGACGATCATGAACGCGAGGCGGCGCAAGCCTATCTGCCCAAGGTCATGGACCTCGCCTCTCGTCTCGACGTCGAGGTGGTGGCGACCTTTGCCGGCCAGGACCCGCGGCTCAATGTCGAGGAGAACATCCCCGCTTTTAAGGAGCTTTTCTCCCGCTATTGCGATCTCGCCGAAAAATCGAACGTGAAGATCGCCCTCGAAAATTGCCCGATGATCAACGTCGTGACGATGAGGGGCAACAACATCGCCTACAGCCCGGAAATCTGGGACGTGATCTTCGACGTCGTTCCCTCCGATCGCCTCGGCCTCGAATTCGACCCGTCGCATCTCGTCTGGCAGGGCATCGATTACTGCCAGGCGATCAAGGACTATGCGAGCAAGGTATTCCATGTTCACGCCAAGGACATGGAGATCGACCGGAAGATTCTTGCCCGGAGCGGGATCCTCGGGCGCTCGTTCGCACCGAAAAAGGGCCTCGATCGCCGGTGGTGGCGGGCGCGCGCGCCGGGCTGGGGCGAAGTCGACTGGCCGAAATTCATCAGCGCCGTCATCATCTCGGGCTACCAGGGCAATCTCGATATCGAGCACGAGGATGACGTCTTCGCGAGCATGCAGACGATCCACTCGATCAGATCGGAGGCCGACGTGGTCAGCAATTACAGCCAGGAGCGTGCTGGCCTGCGGCTCGGCTACAACACCCTCTCCAAGCTGATCGTGACGTGAGGCGGGAGGATCAGATGAGCAATTCAGCCGATCATGCTTTTCAATGGCGAGGATCTTTATGCGGCAAACTTGCAAGTCCAAGGCTGCCGGCGCTGACGCTGAAGACCGGCCCAGCGAAACGACGCACCGGACCGCTAACGTGATGGCTAGCAGCGACATCAGCGCCAGCGCGGTCAGATGCATTATAGGCACTAAGTACTTTATTCAATCCAACAGCTGAAATTTCAAATGTGACGATGGAAGTATTGGCCGTGCTATCCCGAATTAATTCCCGTTGAAATTACTTGTATATCAGGTGTAAAATTGCGGGAGAAGAAGTCGTGGCGCGGCTTCGTGGTAGTAGAAGGAGGAGATTGTCATGGCAATCGCTCTGATGAAAGGAAAACGGACGCAGGATTGGGCAAATTTAGTCCTGGCGGTATGTCTGTTCGTTTCTCCGTGGGTCTTTGGCTTCACAAGTGAGGCAATGCCAAGCTGGAACGCTTGGATTGTTGCCGTCATGCTTGGCGTGCTGGCGACCGCAGCACTTTCGGTATTCGCCGAATGGGAGGAATGGGCAAATATGGCGCTGGGTCTGTGGTCTATCGCATCGCCCTGGTTGCTGGGTTTTGCCACGAACGTGAGTGCAATGTGGACAGATGTCGTTCTTGGCGTGCTTATCTTCGCTGTATCGCTGTGGGCGGTCTGGGACGTTCATCATCCACACGCCCATGCTTAGATTACGACCGCCTTGCGTCAAATGACCGCCGCAGCGGCGTGTTGTGCAGGATCAAGGCAACCAAGATTTCGAACTGCTCCTCGGCAGCCCAACGACCGAGAGTGAACTGCTCGAATCGGCGGGCCGCAAGGTCCGATTCTCGGGCTTGTCGTGCATTTTTTTGGCTCCGGCTGCCAGACCTACCCCGATCACAATTGGCCGTCGATCAGTTTGGAGACCTCGGATGCCGGCAGAGGCCGAGAAAAGATATAGCCCTGAACCTCATGGAATCCTTCCGCATTGACGATGGCCAGTTGATCTTCTGTCTCAATGCCCTCGATGGTTGTCGTTATGCCCAAACTCTCACCGAGGCCTGCGACGGCTCTGACGATCGCAAGCGATTCCTTTCCATGCGGTAGGTCGCGAACGAAGGCTTGATCCACCTTGATCTTGTCGAAGGGAAAGCTTCTAAGATAGCCGAGCGACGAATAGCCTGTTCCGAAATCGTCCATAGCGATTTTCACTCCAAGGCTACGCAGCTCCTGGAGCAGATGGAGATTGTGTTCGCTCTCGTCCAACAGGACCGATTCCGTTATCTCCACTTGCAAACGAGCGGGAGCGAGGCCGGAAGCGGATAGGGCACCGGCCACTGCCTTGACGAGGTTCCGATGCTTGAATTGGACCGGCGATAGGTTGACGGCTATGCTGACATGCTCGGGCCATTGAGCGGCCTGCCGGCAGGCTTGAGCGAGAATCCACTCGCCCATCGGCACGATCAGCCCGGTTTCTTCGGCAATGGGAATGAACTCCGACGGCGCAATCATGCCTCTTTCCGGACTGCGCCACCGCAAAAGCGCTTCGCAGCCTGTTACGCGGCGCGATCGTAAGCTAACAAGCGGCTGGTAATGCAGTTCGAATTCGTTCCTCTCCAGCGCACCTCGGAGCGCAATCTTAATCTGCTGGTGCGCTTGCAGTTGAGCATGCATCGCCACATTGAAGCGTCTGTAAGTGCCACGACCGCTCGACTTCGCGCTATAGAGGGCGATATCCGCCGCTTTCATTAATTCATTCGCGGTCGCCCCGTCGTCGGGTGCAAAAGCAATTCCGACGCTCGCTCCAACAGTCGCGCTGACCCCTTCTATGGTAAAGGGCTCGTATAGCAATTCGATTATTCGTTGAGCGAGATGGCAAGCCCCATCTTCATCCGTTGCAGCCGGGAGTATGATGGCGAATTCGTCACCCCCCAGTCGCGCAACGATGTCTGTGGCCCTCACGCTCTGAACCAACCGGGCGGATACCTGCCGCAGTAATGAATCGCCGGCCGGATGTCCAAGCGTGTCATTGATTGCCTTGAAGCCATCGAGATCCACGCACAGTACTGCCACACATTGATTTGCACGTCTTTCATTCAAGACGCGATCGAAGCTTTCGCGGAAGAACACCCGGTTCGCAAGCCCGGTCAGCATGTCGTGCTTTGCCATGTGAGCCATCTGTTTCTGGGCGAGGAGCTTGTCCTCCTCCGCCCGACGGCGCTCGGTTGTGTCTCGGCAGAAAATGGAAATACCGTCTTGAGTAGGAGAAGCACTTGCCTCGATCCACCGATCGAGTGACGTTAAGTAGTCCTCGAAGAAGGAGCGCGAGCGTCGGCTCATCACCTCCTGACAATGCTTAGCAAAAGTTCCTTTCCTTTCTTTCGGGAACAGTGTCCAAAAGACTTTTCCAAGCGACTCGTCCCCAATTCGCAAAAGTCTTTTGGCATTTTCATTCAAATACCGGATACGCCATTCGGGATCGAGGAGCATGACGCTGTCCATAGTGCTCTCGAGAACCGAGGAAAGCTGTTGGGCCGCAGCTTCTGCCCGTTTTTGCGCGCGGCTGATTTCCTCGCTGGCGCGCTTCGCTTCAGTGACGTCGCGCCAGATCGAAAGCATTCGCACCGGTTTTCCTTCGCGCCCCATAACCGGTGCTGCGATCACATCCATGCATCTTTCCCTGTCATCGGCATCTCGAATGGCGATCTCGAAACGGGCCGTTTCCCCCGATCTGACTTTGTCCCAACCGGTCTTCACCTTTTCTGTGTCTGAGGCTTTGCCGATGACATCCCATGTAGTTTTCGACAGCGGTGCCTCTTCAGTAAGACCGAATATCTTCCGACCTGCCATGTTCATAAGTAGCGGTCGCCCCTCGAGGTCGAGCACGCGCACGCAATCGGCGCTGCTGTCAAATATGCTCCGGATGAAGGCTTCCGATTCTTCTTGGGCGATCTCCGCGGCTCGGCGCTCCGTAATGTCGAGAACTGATCCGACATACCCCAAAAAAGTTCCATCGGCAGAAAAGCGGGGATGGCCGACATCAATCACCCATGCCCAGCTCCCATCAGCTCGCCGCAAACGGTATTCGCAGCGTACCGATGCTCTGCCCGCCTTTGCGCTGAAAAAAGCCTTCTGCACTTTCTCCAGATCTTCGGGATGGATAACATCCACCCAACCAAAGCCAAGCGCCTCGGACTCAGTTTGGCCGGTGGTCTCTAGCCAGAGGCAATTGAAGAAACTTGTGTCGCCCGATGGATCCGCCATCCAAATCATCACCGGCGCATTATCAGCGATTGTCCGAAACTGCACCTCGCTTTCGCGCAAAGCCTCAATGGCGCGCCGTCTGTCGTCGACATCCTCGAGGACACCATACCAGCGCACGATCTTGCCAAGGCCACTGCGCTTGGCGGCGGCTCGAACTCGAAACCACCGATAAGAGCCTGTCCGAGACAATAGCCTGTATTCATAATCCAGCGGGTCGCCGCTCGAAAGAGAATGGTGCCAATGCTCTACAAGCGGGCCAGCGTCCTGCGGATGCACGGCTTTTCCCCAACCACTGCCGACCGTCTCTTCTACGCTCAATCCCGTAAATTCGGTCCAGCGAGGACCCACCTCTAAAACGTTTCCCGCCGGGTCTGCAATCCAGGGAACTTGCGGATGAAGGTCGACAAGGGAGCGATAGTGATCTTCGCTGGATCGAAGGGTGTCCTCCGCCTGACGCAATTCCGTGACGTCCACTATGATGGCGACCAGAAATTTCTCCTCGGTTCCCCCCGCTGGTACACGCACGCAACGTATTTTGGTCAGCAGCGTTCGTCTGGCGCCATCTGGCGTCGTCACCAACTCCTCCAGATGATGTTCCTCGCCGGTCGAAAGTACGACCTGCTCCAGGGATACAATTCTGTCGGCTTCCTCCTTGGGCAAAAAGTCATAATCGGTATGCCCCAGAAGCTCGTCGCAGTCTCTACCCAGAAGTGCGCAGCCTGAGCTGTTGGCAAAAACAAACCGCGAGCGATCATCCTTTACGATCACCGGTTCGGCAATGCCGTCCATCAGATATTGGAAAAAGTCATAAGATTTCTTGGATGAGTTTTGCGGAAGCGGAGCGTTCATAACTCGATTTTTCCACCGAGCGGCAGTCAACCGACCCTGCCCGGTAGAATTCCTCCCTGGTTGTGCAACCTCGGCAAACTCTTTTCAGTCGCAATTGGTTCCAGTCACTGTCTACGATTTTTGCGACTTCAGGTCGTGAGGACTTAGGTTGGAACGCGGTCGCGCAGATGGTCGACGGTCTCTAAACAATCGAGCCCTTTATCGGCAACAATCGGGAAAGAGTCAGAGGCAGTCGTGAGCCGTAAAGCAAATGAACGCCGTCCGACGCCAAAGGCAGGCACGGATTACGGAGCGAAAGCACAAGCGCTGGACTTGATAATGCCCGTGGGAGACGCCGGGCGCGTGCAACGTGATAGAGCGCGGATCGATCGAGCGCAGCCTACCACCACACGTTGGACTGTTCAGAGCTCGACATCGTGAAACTGTATTGCCGCTCTGGCAATAAAAGCAGGCCGGCGGATCGAGGCTCAGCGAATAAGCCTCCTCGATCTCTGCCATGAGGAAGGCGGTCAGCTCGGGATCTTCGGTCGGGGCGAGATCGACGGGGTGGCGAAGGTTCTTGCGCCTCATGCGTGGCAGCATCAGATCGAAATCAGGTTCGGGAACACTTGTGCGGGGTATCGGCTATCGTTTCTCGGTACGAAGGGTGGCGAACGCTTGGGGCGATTAAGCTGCTTTGCGGGATAGCTCAAGTTTTTTGCGGATCTACCTTGAATTTCAAGGCATCATCTGGCGTTGTCCAGTGAATTTGGCCGAAAGCCTTTGCTCAGCAATTCATAAAGAGAGTGATCTGCCTGTGTCCTACGCTGTATCAAACCTCCTTCTCGATCTCGATGGAACGTTGGTCGATTCCCAACCGGGCATTCTCTCAAGCTGCCGGGCAGCCCTGCGGGCACTAGACCATGAAACGGACCCGGAGATGGATATTCGCTCGATCATCGGGCCGCCGATCGAGGACGTAATGCGCTACCTTCTCAGCTCATTCGGCGATGATCGCACCGCGGAAGCTGTCGAGGCCTACCGGTCTGACTACGGAACTCGTGGCCTCTTACTATGCGAGCTCTACCCAGGGATCAGGGAAACGCTGGTCGAGCTGCATTCTCGAGGCGTCCGTCTCTTCCTGGCGACCTCAAAACGGGAAACGTTCGCTCGGCGCATTCTCGACAATCACGGACTGTCGGATCTCTTCCAAGGCATATACGGCTCGATGCCCGGAACAGGTCTGGAGCATAAGCCTGAACTGTTGGCGCATATTCTGCGGGATACGGGGCTGGACGCCCAGGACTGCCTGATGGTCGGCGATAGAAAATTCGACATCGTCGGAGCGCACGCGAACCGAATGCGCGCTGTAGGGGTTCTTTGGGGCTATGGTAGTCGGGAGGAACTTGAACTTGCCGGTACGGACGTCATCGTGGGCGCACCGGCGGAGTTGATGTCACTAGCCAGAAAGGCGGTCTCCATCTTGTGATGCATCGCGGAACAATGGGTGTCAGAATGTCTTTTGTGTTATTGGCCATGACAAGGGCTCTGCAACATGTGGGCTATCTTACTCGGAGCGATACTAGTGATCGTGGGGCTTCTTTACCTGTTTCGGGAGGCCCTTGGCGGGCGATTGAGCGAACCGTACAGGTCACTGCAAGGGAATGAAACGTTAGAGCCACAAGGCCAGGGAATCCGATTTCTCGGAGTATCGAGAAACTGGCCGGGATTATTGATCATCGCCGTCGGCGTACTTCTGCTAGTGTTCGGTGGATATCTCTAACTAAGCCACGACGCTTCGCTTGAATGCTCCACTTTCCGCGAGAGACGGCTCAGCCCGGTCGCTACTTCGGAGCCACCTTAACAACCATTTCCGTCCTCGCGCGTTGGCATCGAAAAGGACGGGCTAAGCTATGAAGTCAGAACAGTTTCTCGAACGTTGGAAATCCGAACATATCGACAGCGGCACGCAGCAGGCTGACGCGTTGAAGCTAGTCGAGGAACTTGTCGCCGATGCTGAGAATGAGGCCATTCGCCAGGAAATGCTCGCACAGGCGGCGGGCTCGTCAACTATGTCGTCGGCGCAATCCGGGAAGCGGTCGAGGAGGGGCTTCGGTAGCTGCACCGCGCTCGATGTCTCAACGCCCCGAGATGGGGCCGACGGTCGCTATTTCCGTAGACACGCTTGCCGCGAAAGGCTTCCATCTTGCTCTTGATGTCAAGATCGTTCGGAGAACACACTGGAGGGATGACGAAGTGGTTGACTATCTGCCATATATTGCGGGCGCCGCCCTGGGACTGCTGATTTCATTTATACTGTCGAACCTTCTTGCGCTTTCGGGGACTCCGCAATTGATCCTCTTTGGATTGTTGCCCGCGTTTTGCGGTGCATTGCATGAAAACATCGTTCTGCGGCATTCACGGAAGCGCTAAATAGGCTCAGCACGCGTCTCAGCCCTGCTGGTGCGGTTTGTCCTTCAGCTATGCAGTGTCGGTTCGATCGCACGTCATTCGACGCTCATTGGGTTCGAAATCCCAGCGTCTGTCGCGTGGTCATAACGAGCAACATCGACGCAAGTGCGTCGGCAGGTACCCTATCTATGTTTCGATGCCACGGTTAGTCTTCGCGCGATTGCTTGATTTCGACGGGCGTCCGCATAATGATTTCCCGATGCGGGAACGGGATGGATACGCCAGCTTCCTTGAACGCGTCCCACAGCGCCATCAGCACCTGGCCCCTGACATTTGTCAGACCGTTTGCGGGGTCGGAGATCCAGAAGCGCAGCCGGAAATCCAGCGACGAAGCCCCAAAGCATGTAAGCCAGCATACCGGCGCCTTGTACTCGTTTGCAACGCGATCTACCGAAGAGGCAGTCGCGATCGCAATTCTAGCAACTTCATGGGGATCGCTGTCATAAGCCGTACCAAAGTCGACATCGATCCTGACGTAGTCACTGGAGAACGACCAGTTGACGACCTGCTGGGAGATAAAGTCCTCGTTGGGGATGAGGTATTCCTTACCATCACGCGTGATGACCGAGACGAACCGCGAGCGCAAATCGCGGATTGAACCGAAGGTGTCGCCGAGCGTGATCGTGTCACCTGGCTTGATAGATTTGTCGAGGAGAATGATGATGCCGGAGATGAAGTTCGATACGACCTTCTGAAGGCCGAAGCCTATTCCTACGCCAACTGCACCGGAAAAAACGGTCAACGCCGTGAGGTCGATGCCGGTCGCTGATAAGGCAATTGCGCCGGCGATCATGATCAAACCGATTTTTATGAACTTGCTGATCAGCACCTTGATCGATGGGGAAAGGTCGCCCGACCTCTGTACCCAGTGGGAAAGAACGTTACCGATGAGGACCGCGATCCAAACAAGCGCGACGGCCAAGACGGCGGCTTTTAGCACAAGAAGAAGTGAAAGGCGGACAGCGCCCAGATTGACAGCCAGTCCATCGAGCGCGGAGAACACGGGATCGTCAAGCCGCAGCGCGTATAACGCGACGTAGCCCCAACTAAAGATTGCGACGATACGCGACAAAGCGGGATTACGGATAATCTTGGTCAGAACTGAGATGATGAACCACGCCGCCGTCAGCGTCAGGGCAGTCGAAACTAGCCACCGTTGCGATGGCCAGGTGTTTTGAGTCAGAATGACGTTTACAAGCCATAACCAGACCGCAAGAAAAAGCCACTTCAAGCGTCGCATAAAAGCGATGATGACGCGCAACAGGTCTGGATTACCCTTGATGCGCCTGGCTTTCGATTCCAATGCAGGTTCAGTGCGTGATGCTAAGAATGACGCTGCAACGTAACCGACGGCAATGAAGCCGAATTGGTAGAACGTCCATTCGCTCATTACGAACGTTCTGAACCACTGTTCGAATGCGTCGATTGTCTGCCTGACGTACATGGCTCCGGCCTTTAAACAGCTTCAGGCAGATAAAGGCGTCGACACGAGTTTTTGTTCAATCCACCCAACGATTTCCGGCGATCGGGCGACGGCCACCGATGACAGCGAGCTTCGTTCTCGCGCTCCGTCATGCCAGATGCCATCGCCGACATCATGTAGACGCTGGAAGACGCCTTCAGACAGTCACCGATTTGTAACACCCCACGACTTTGCGCCATGCTTTTTTTGGCGTTGCCTGAGCGGCAAAGAGGAGAACGGTACTGAGCTTTCCTTGCGATGCCGCTTCCCAGAGCCAATTCATTAAGGCCGGCAAGGCCGTTCCCAAAAAGGCCCTGCGGCAAGATATATCTGACGCCAATATCGCGCGACGCGCGACCGACTATTGGCGGCGACGTGGTCCAATTGCCGGGCTGCCCGGAAAGTCCTGGGCTCAACTTGGCCGCAGCGTTTTGCCCGATATCGCTGCAATCTCGCTGTAGGTAAGCCCCTGCTGGCGCAAAGCCTGAAGTATCTCGAATATTTCCCGACGGGATTGTCTGTGGGCCAAGTGGGCACGGCGATGTTGTGCCGTAGCGCCGGCGATAGCATCTTCGGAGAGAATGGGTCTAACATGGGCGTGACCATAAACGCTCGTCTGTTCCTTGATCGCCGCCCTGAGATTTTCGACAAGATGAAAACGGTCAACCACCTGGCGGCCTGCGGAGCACCCTCTCTGGCGGCCTGTGCATGCACGCCGCAGCGATCTCGGCTAACGACCTGAATGGTGTGGTGTTCTTGCAATCATGCTTTTGCGCTCTCAACGCTGCGGTCATCCAGGACATCGCTCGGCCGGACCATTGCCGGTCTTGTCAAGGAGAGCGGAGGCGACATTCGCTTTCAGGGCCGGTCACGCGACGAAGACTGGCGCGATTACCGCCTGAATTGTCAGATGGTCTTCCAGGACCCTTATTCTTCGCTCGATCCGCGCATGACGATCCAGGCGCTTGTCGAGGAGGCGCTCAGGCTCGTGCCGGACCTCGAGGGCGATGCCAAGCGCAAGCGGGCCTTGGAAACGCTGGAGGAGGTTGGTCTTAGCAGTGACTACGCCAACCGCTACCCGCATGAACTGTCGGGCGGCCAGCGGCAACGCGTGGCGATCGCGCGGGCCATTGAGCGACGCCCTCGCTTTCTCATTGCCGACGAGCCGGTTTCAGCGCTCGACGTTACGGTCAGGGCCCAGGTGCTGGAGCTCTTCTCCAATCTGCAGAAGCGCTACGGCTTCTCCTGCCTTTTCATCAGCCACGATCTCGGTGTCGTCGAACAGGTCGCCGACCGCGTCGTCGTCATGCAAGACGGGCGCATCATCGAGGAAGGCGACCGCGACAGGATTTTCGATCACCCGAAGGAGGCCTATACGCGCCGGCTCCTCTCGGCCATTCCCGCCCTGGACCAAACGAAAAGGGTGGTGTGATACTCAAATGGCGCCTGGAGAATTGATGTGGTCAGTCTTTCCAATTCTGCTTCGGTTGCCGAGCGGCTCGCAGAGATCTGCGACACGCAACCCTCCGTAACCCGCTTCTCCCTGCGTGACGCCCTCACCGGCATGATGGTTCTGAGCGGCAATGTCTGCACCAAGATGGTGTTCGAGCGCCTGACGCTGGAGGAGGTCGACACTTATTGCAAGTCGATCGGCCTTGTCGGCACGCACCACCGGTTTCTGATCCCGCCGCTCGCCCTGTCGCCGGATCATGCGCTGAAGTCGGTGACGACCACCACGGCGCGCGACCAGGCCGTACTTCTTCAGATGATCCTCGATGCGCAGACTTCGGCGGCAGCTCAGGAAAAGCTCGGCGTCTCGGCCGCACTCTGTGCCTATGCGCTGCAGACGCTGAAGAACCAGATCCTGCGTTATGCGATCCCGTCCCGACTGCCTTTCGGCACGGTCGTCGCCCACTGGGATGGATTTGCGTCATAACAATCAACGACAGATAAGAGGGTAGAACAGTGAAAAAGCTTCTTCTTGCGGGCGCGGCCCTGCTCGCATTGGCAAATGTCGCGGCAGCGCGCGATATCACCGTTGCGCAGAGTTCGGACCTACGTCCGAACTCCTTGCAAAAGCGCTCGAAGATAACGGCTTTTCGCTCCGGCGTGGCGTGGCAGGCATGGAGACGGCCTTTATCGGCGACTTCGGTGCCGGCAAGCCGGTGATTGCTTTTCTGGGCGAGTTCGATGCCCTGGCCGGCATGAGCCAGGTTGCCAATGTGGCTGAGCGCCAAGCCGTGGTCGATGGCGCGACGGGACATGGCTGCGGGCATAACCTGCTCGGCGTCGGTTCGCTGATGGCGGCGGTTGCGCTTTCCCGGCACATGAAGGCAAATAATCTCCCCGGCACCTTCCGCTATTACGGGTGCCCGGGCGAGGAGGGCGGCTCAGGCAAGACCTTCATGGTGCGGGCCGGGCTCTTCGATGATGTCGATACTGCTCTGACCTGGCATCCGGCGCCGTTCAATGGGGTGCGCTCGACCAACAATCTCGCGGTCATCGAATATTATTATCGATTCAAGGGTGTCGCTGCGCATGCGTCGAACGCGGCCCATCTCGGCCGATCGGCGCTCGATGCGGTAGAGCTGATGAATGTCGGTGTCAATTTTCTGCGCGAGCACATGCCGCAGGATTGCCGCGTGCATTATGCGATCACCGATACGGGCGGCAGGGCCGCGAATGTCGTTCTGGCAGAGGCCGAGGTACTCTATCTGATCCCTTCTCCGGAAATGCCGCAGGCTCTGGATATTGCCAAGCGCGTCGAGAAAGTAGCGCGCGGCGCCGCCATGATGGCGGAAACGGAGGTGCAGATCGTCTTCGACACGGCTTCGACCAATCTCTTGCCGAACATCACGCTCGAAACCGCCATGCACGAGAATATGATGGCGCTCGGCCCGATCGCCTTCGACGAGGCGGATCTTGCTTTTGCCAAATCCATTCAGCAAACCTTTACCGACGAGGCGATCAGGAGCGGTATCCGGCTCTATCAGATCAATGGAGGTGTCTTTTCCAATGCGAAGATCGACGCCGCTGCATCTCGGCTTGCGCGAGTTCGAGGGCCAGTCGCATTTTCGAGCTGGATCGACCGATGTCGGTGATGTCAGCTGGGTGACGCCGACGGCGCAATGCTGGACGTCGGCCTGGGCGATCGGCACCTATCCTCATACCTGGCAGGTGGTCGCCCAGGGAAAGAGCGCAGCCGCCCACAAGGCCATGGCGCATGCTGCAAAGGCGCTTGCGACGACTGGGCTCTCGCTGATGACGACGCCCGAACTTCTGACCGCGGCCAGGGCCGAATGGGCTGACAAGACCGAAGGGCAGGCGTATATCTGCCCGATACCCGACCATGTGACGCCCGGATCGGTTCACAGCGGTAACTCACGTCATTCTGTTAGCGGTGACTAACCCATACCTGTTTGCAACCCGCTTGCGACATCACATGGAAACGCACTAAGGGTAGGGAAATCGAATGCGCGGGATTGAGAAATTCCCTGCTATCGAACTCCAACGGCGTCCGAAGAGGCGAAGATGACAAGCTCCGAATGGCGGGTGGGAGTGCTGTTTTCCAGAAGCGGAATCAGCGAAATCACGGAAACCGAGCACTTTCTTGGCACCGCGCTTGCGATCGAAGAGGTCAACGCGGCCGGAGGCGTGCTTGGCAAGCCCATCGTTCCGATCGCCTATGATCCGGGCGGCGATCAAACTGCCTATCGCAATCTGGCGCGGCGCCTCCTGGCCGACGACGACGTCAATATCATCTTCGGCGCGTCGATGTCGGCCAGCCGTAAAGCCGTGCTGCCGATTGTCGAGCGGCATAACGGGCTGTTGTTTTATCCCTCGATGTACGAAGGATTCGAGTATTCGGAGAATGTGATCTACACCGGCGCCACGCTCAATCAGAACACCTTCGCGCTCGCGGAATACCTGCTCCGCAACCATGGACGCCGGATCCTCTTCGTCGGAGCGGACTATATTTATCCGCGCGAATCCAATCGGGTCATGCGGGATGTGGTGGAGGCAAAGGGCGGTGAAGTCGTCAGCGAGCGATATCTTCCTCTCCATGCCGACGAGCAAATGCTGCGTTCCGTTATTTCCGATATCGTTCGTCTCGAGCCCGATGCCATCTTCTCGACGCTCATCGGGCGGCCGGCGCAGCGTTTTTACCGCATGTATGCCGAGGCGGGAATCGATCGAAGGCGGGTTCCGATTGCCAGTCTGACCATGGCCGAGAGCGAGATTCGCGAGATTGGAGCCGACGCTTGCACCGGCCATATTCTTTCGGCGACTTATTTCCAGACGGTCGAAAACGAGGCGAACGAGCGTTTCGTAGCGGCGTTCAAAGCCCGTTTCGGCCAGGACTTCACCACGAGCGTGTGGTCGCAACCGGCCTATGCGCAGGTTCACCTGTTCGCCCGAGCGCTTGCCCGGGCCGGCTCGCTCGATACCCATCGCATTTCCGAGGAAATTCTCCTGGAAGATTTTCTTGCTCCGGAAGGTCGCATCAATTTCGACGCCGATACCCGTCATCTATGGCTGCACCCCCGCATCGGCGTGGCGCGGGCCGACGGGCTTTTCGACATTGCCTGGCAAGCGCCTGGACCGATCCGGCCGGACCCGTATCTGACGGCTTCGCGGTTCGAAGACGTTTGGCTGGAGGCCTGAGATGGCGGGACCGAGCCGGATTATTCAGGATTTGCGGCGCGCACGCGTTCTGGTTGTCCATCCGCGCGACGAGGACGGCAACTTGCTGATCGCCCATCTCAAGCGCCTTGGCTGCGAGGTTCGGGCGACCTGGCCGCTTCCGCCCGCCTTGCCTCCCGACGTAGACACCGTCTTCCTGCATGTCGAGGATGTCCATGTCGAGCACGCGCTTGAGATCATCGACCTCCAGCAGACGGCGGTCATCGCCATCCTGACATATGAGAGCCCGACAGCACTCCAGGCGATCATCGACCTCAACGCCCACGGCGTTATCAGCAAACCGCTGCGGCCGCTCGGCATTCTGACGCAATTTGCGCTTGCACGCTATCGGCAAAGTTACGAAAAGCGACTCGCCGGTAAGGTGCAGAAACTCGAGGAAACGTTGAAAAGTCGCCGGCTGGTCGAAAAAGCCGTTTCGGCGCTGCGGGTCATGAATGGTCTCGACGAGGACGCGGCCTATAAGCTCTTGCGCGATCAGGCGACGTCAAAGCGTGTTCCGATGGCGACGATCGCCGAATCCATCATCGCCGCGCAGGACACCATGAAAAGCCTTGGACTGTCCATCGGCGGAAAACCTCAAATTTAAACCCTTAGCTGTATCTACGCACCTTTTGAAAAAGCCCGATAAAGCGGCTTGACGGTCCCATTCTTTCGTGCAAGCCTAAAGATAACGAGCAGGTTTGCTCAGCGGCAGGGCTGCCGCATTCACATCATGGCTATGTAGCCTCTGGTTCACGGATTGAATTCCGTGCCAGAGGTTTTTTGCGTTTGGAGACGAGATTGAGCATCAAGACCTCGACCGCGCGGACGGTAACCGTCGCAACCGTCCAGTTCGAACCGATCGTCGGCGATCGCGCCCATAACCTCGCAGCCATCGAGCGGCTGGCAAGGGCAGCGAAGGCCAAGGGCGCAGAAATCATCGTTCTGCCGGAACTGGCCGACAGCGGCTATAACTTCCGTGACGGCGACGAGGTTGCCGCATTGGCCGGCCCGGTACCCGGCGGCCCGAGCGCCGAGACGCTCTGCCGCCTTGCCGCGGAGCTTGCCCTTTATATCGTCAGCGGCGTTGCCGAGCAGGATGGCGGCCGGTTTTACAACAGCGCTCTTCTCTGCGGTCCCGAGGGATATATCGGCAAATACCGCAAGCTCCATCTGTGGAACAACGAAAACCGTCTTTTCGGAAAAGGTGATATCGGGCTGCCGGTATTTGACCTGCCCTTCGGCCGCATCGGCATCGCCATCTGCTATGACGGGTGGTTTCCGGAAACGTTTCGCGAATTGGCGCTGGCCGGCGCGGAACTGGTCTGCGTGCCCACCAACTGGGTACCGATGGCCGGGGCGGAAAGCGCTGCGGAGCCGATGGCCAATATCCTGCACAAGGCGGCCGCCCACACCAATGGCCTTTATATCGCTTGCGCCGACCGGATCGGTATTGAGCGCGGCCAGACCTTCATCGGCCGCAGCCTTATCGTCGGCCCGCTAGGCTGGCCCGTGTCCGGTCCGGCCAGTGCCGATCGCGAGGAAATCCTCCTTGCACAAATCGATCTGTCGAGCGTCACGGAAACCCGCACGCTTAACAGCTTCAATCATCTGCTCGGCGACCGCCGAGCCGATGTCTACGGATAATATCAACCCAACTCAAGAAAGGGGAACAAAATGCAAATGAAAACCATCATCCTGACACTGGCATCCGCGGCATTCGCCACCGCAGCTTTCGCCGAGGATCCAATCAAGATCGGCGTGCCGGTGGGGCTGTCAGGCGCCAACAGCGTCGTCGCACCGTCCGTCGTCCAAGCCGCCGAACTCGCCGTCGAAGAAATCAATGCCAAAGGCGGCGTGCTCGGGCGGCCGTTGGCGCTCGAGATCGCCGACGACGCATCAGGGGCGGCCGGCGCACAAAAGGCCTTCGATTCCCTGGTCTTCCAGAAAGAGGTGAACGTCGTCATCTCCATGGAAACGAGCGCTGCACGCAATGCCGGACTGCCGATCATTTCCAAGGGTGACGTGCCGTATATCTACACGTCTTTCTACGAAGGCAAATCCTGCAACGCCAAGCTTTTCGTCGATGCCTGGGTTCCAGAACAGCAGGTGCCGCCTGTCGTCGATAATTTCATCAGCAAACAGGGCGCAAAGAAGTTCTTCCTGATCGGTTCGGATTATGCTTTCGGACGCGGCATGCTGACCTTCGCCAAAGGCTATATCGAAAAAGCCGGCGCTCAGGTCGTCGGCGAGGAATATCTGCCGATGGACGGCAGCGACTGGACTGCCATCATCTCCAAGGTCCGCTCCTCCGGCGCCGACGCCATCATTACCTCGACGGCCGGCGGCGCACCGAACGTGACCTTGACCAAGCAGTTGCGCTCCTCCGGCGTCACCCTGCCTTACGGCAATCTCGCGGTCGACGAAGGCACCGCCAAGAGCATGGGCGCGGATGCCAAGGACATCTTCCTCTCCGCCTCCTACGTCACCGGCATCGACAGCCCTGAAAACAAGGCGTTCCTCTCGGCCATGGAAAAGAAATTCGGCAAGGAACTGCGAACGCCGAACGATCTTTCCGTGCCGCAATATGAGGCGATCTACCTTTACAAAGCAGCCGTCGAGAAGGCCGGCAGCACGGATACGGCGGATGTGCTCAAGGCTCTTCCCGACGTATCCTTCACCGGTCCGCGCGGCAAGATCTCCATGAACAAGCAGCACCATGCGCCGCTGACGATGTATCTTGGCCAGGTAAAGAACGACGGCAGCGTTGCAGTCGTCGATAGCTTCAAAGACGTCGATCCTGGCGATCAGTGCCCGAACCTCTGAAATCAGCGGGGCGGGGCAGGGCCCCCGCCTCCAGCATCGGAGTTCCAGAAATGACCCTCTTTCTCGATATCGTCAGTACCGCGGCCATTCTCTTCATCGTTGCCGCCGGGCTGCTTGCGATCTTCGGCGTGCTGAAGATCATCAATTTCGCGCATGGCGCATGGCTGACCATCGGGGCTTACTGCGCCGTCGTCGTCAGCGGATTCGGCCTCAATCCATGGCTTGCCATTCCTTTCGCATTTCTGGTCGGAGCGATCCTCGGCGGCGTTGCCGAACGGTTCATCGTGCGGCCTCTTTATCGACGACCGCTCGACGCCATTCTTGCAACCTGGGGGCTAGGCATCGTCATCGGCCAACTGATCACGCTTTGGTTTGGTCGCGATGTGCAGTTCACACCGGCTCTGCTGCCCGGCACCTTCGATCTCTTCGGCATCGGCTACTCGGCCTACCGCCTTTTCGCCATTGCGGCGGCTATCGGTCTGGGTCTCGGTTTCACCTTGCTGCTCGATGGGACAAGGCTTGGTCTTTCCGCGCGGGCAGTCATCATGAACGAAACGCTGGCGCGCGGGCTCGGTATCGACACCGAAAAGGTGCGGCTCGCAACCTTCATGATCGGCACCGGCCTTGCCGCCCTTGCAGGCGTGCTGCTCGCGCCGCTGACCAGCGTCGATCCCAATATGGGCGTCGCCTGGCTGACCGGCGCCTTCATGCTGGTGATGGTCGCGTGCTCTTCTTTCGGCGCGCTTGCCGCCGCCTGTCTCATCTTCGGCGCCGCTCAGGTGCTCGTCAGCACCTATTTCAGTCCGATCCTCGGCGGCATCACCGTCGCCGTCCTCTGCGCAGTCACATTGCGCATACGTCCGAAAGGATTTGCCCGTGCCTGACAAACAGAAACTCCGGCTTGTTCTTTTGCTGGCGCTGGCGTCTGCAGCACTTCTGCTGATCGCTTTCGGACCGATGTTCCTCGGCCGCTTCAGCCTCAACGTCCTCACGCGTTCGATGATTTACGCCATGCTGGCGATCACCGTCGATTTGCTGTGGGGCTATACGGGCGTTCTCACCTTCGGGCAGGCGGCATTCTTTGGCGTCGGCGCCTATGCCACCGCCATGGTTCTCACCCATATTGGCGCAAGCCCGGCGCTTTTCGTCGTCGCCCTTGTCGCCGCCGTGCTCGTTCCGCTCCTGCTTGGTCTCGCGGTCGGCTGGCTGTCGTTCTATCACGGATCGACACCGCTCTATGCCACCGTGATCTCGCTCGTTGTGCCGATCGTCGTTACACAGCTCGTCTTTTCGGGCGGTACCTGGACCGGCTCCTCGAGCGGCCTCGTCGGTTACGAAACTCTCCCGCTCGGGCTTTCCGGCTATTTTCGCCTATCGGGCACCTGCTTGCTGGCTTTGGCTGTTCTTGGGATCGTCTTTGTCCGGTCGGACGCCGGCCGTCTGCTCGCTGCAATCCGCGACAATGAAGCCCGCGTCGCCTATCTGGGCATGAACCCCGCCCGGACGAAAATCGTCCTGGTCGGCGTTCTTGCCGGCGTATGTGGCCTTGCGGGTTTCCTCTATGCCAATGCGTCCGGTGTCGTCGCGCCCGAGAACACCGGGTTCGTATTCGGAACCGAACTCGTCGTCTGGACGGCGCTTGGTGGTCGGGGAACAATCATCGGGCCCTTGTTCGGCGCAATCGGCATCGATTATCTGAGCGCCAGCCTGTCGGGCGATCTACCCTTCCTGTGGCAACTGATCGTCGGTGCGCTCTTCGTCGTCATGATCATCCTTTTGCCGGGCGGCCTCGCCTCCTTGGTGACGCGTTTCCTGCAGTCCGCAAACTCCAACAGCACTTTGAAGCCCTTGCCGACGCGCATCGTCGCCAAGAATGGTGGGTTGGCAGGCGGAAGCCTTCTGTCGATCCGCGGTCTCGGCAAGTCCTATGGCAGCTTATCCGTGCTGAAGGGCATCGACCTTGAAATCGGCGCCGGAGAACTCGTCAGCCTGGTCGGCCCGAACGGCGCCGGCAAGACCACTCTGATGCGTTGTCTGTCGGACGGTACCCAAGAGATCGAAGGTCAAGTGGATATCATCGGTACGAATATCGCTGGTCGTTCACCCGAACGGATCGTCGCCCTCGGTGTCGGCCGGAAATTTCAGGTCGCCAGCATCTTCGACAGCATGACCATCGGCGAATGCCTGAAGATGGCGCGTCTCAGCCGTGAGACGCCCAACCCGATGCGCTCGTCCGCCGAGATCGTGCTGCCGGCTGCTGCGGCCGAGATCCTGATGCTCACCGGCATGGCTGACATGCTGGACAAACCGGTCTCGCTACTGTCGCACGGTCAAAGGCAGGCTCTCGAGCTGGCGATGGTCGTAGCTCTGGAGCCACGCATCATTCTGCTCGACGAGCCGACTGCGGGCCTAACCAAGACCGAGCGCATGACCATCGGCGCCATCCTCAAGAAACTCACGGACGAGATGGGTTTCGCCGCCATCCTGGTGGAACACGATCTCGATTTCGTGCGTGACATATCGAGCCGCATCGTGGTTCTCCACCAAGGCAAGCTTGTTCTCGACGGCACGGTGAATGACGTGGTCAATTCCGAAACGGTTCGCACCATCTACGCAGGAGGCGCCCATGGCTGACGCGTTCAAACTCAAGCTCAGCGGCGTATCGAGCGGATATGGCGCGGTCGATGTCGTCAATGGCGTGTCGCTCGCCATCCGGCCCGGCGAGATCTTTGCCCTCATGGGCAAGAACGGCATGGGCAAAACGACGCTGCTGAAGACGATCCTCGGCTTCCTGCGTGCCGGCAAAGGTACAATCGAGGTCGATGGTGCCGTTATCATCGACAGGAAGCCTGCGGAACTAATCGCTTCCGGAATCGGCTATGCACCTCAAGAATTGCCGTTGTTTCAGGATCTCTCCATCCGCGACAATCTGCGCCTCGCGCTCAAAGGCGATCGGGATCTGGCATCCGCGCTGGAGAGGGTCTACGGCTATTTCCCGTTTCTGAAGGACCGGCTGCCCCAGAAGGCCGGCACGCTTTCGGGGGGTGAGCAGAAAATGCTGATCCTGGCGCGGGCGCTGATGCTGCGGCCAAAGCTGCTGCTGATCGACGAAATCTCCGAAGGCCTGCAGCCCTCTGTCGTACAGAACATTGCCAAAGCGCTGAGGCACGACCGTGAGCAGCGCGGCACGACCATCCTGCTGGTCGAACAGAACCTGGACTTCGCCCTTTCCGTGGCGGACCGCTGGGCCATTCTCAAACTTGGAGCGATCGAAGACGAAAGCCCCAATGGTCCAGACAGCCGCAACCGTGTCTTGCAGCATCTGAAGATCTAGGGAGCGGTTAAGTGCAGGACCGGTGGAATGCATTCATGCCCTATCCGCAGGTAGATGTCGGCCACGCATCCGCCGGCCCGCTTTCCGGCCTTCGCCTCGCAGTGAAGGACCTTTTTGACGTCGCCGGCTATCCTACGGCGGCCGGCAATGCCGCGGTGCTCGCTGCCTCCGGCATCAAGACATCGACAGCACCCCTAGTGCAAACGGTTTTGGATGCGGGAGCCCGGTTTATAGGCAAGACCAATACCGATGAACTTGCCTATTCCCTCATCGGCGGTAACATCCATTTCGGCATGCCGACCAATCCTTCCGATCCCGATATCATTCCTGGCGGCTCGTCATCGGGTTCAGCCGTCGCGGTCGCTGCAGGCCTTGCGGATATCGGCCTCGGGACGGATACCTCCGGCTCCATCCGACTGCCTGCCGCCGTCAACGGGCTCGTTGGCTGGCGGCCAACACATGGAAGCCTCGACACCGGAGCGCTGCGCCCCCTGGCACCGAGCTTCGACGTGCCCGGTTTCATGACGAGAAGCCTGGAGCCAATGGCCGCAATCATGAGTGCAGTCGGGATACCCGCAGTAGACGACAGGCCGTCGTCTGTTCTGATAGCCGCGAATATCTTTGACAGCGTCGACCAAGACGTGGCGGACCAATTGATCGCCTTTCTTCGATCGGCTGCCATCCCCGTTCGTGAGGTAGGCTCGATCAGCTCGCTCAGCTTGGACGAGCTTGCTTTGGCATTCGTCACCATTCTCCAAAAGGAAGCCTGGGAAAGCAACAAATTATTTTTCGAGCGAAGTCCGCAGTCTATCGCACCCGACATCGCCGCGCGTCTTCTGGCAGGATCTTGCCTGAGCGAGGAAGAGGTGCGGGAGGCACGCCGGGTTCGAGAGAACCTTTCGAGGGAGATCGACCGATTGCTCGGCGACGGCGTCGTTATCGCTCTTCCGACATTGGCCACGAGCCCACCAAGGCGTGATGCTACGGTGGAAAGCTTTGCTGCGTTTCGCTCCACCTGCATCAAGTTTCTCTGTCTCTCAGGCCTCAGCGGTTGCCCGCAACTGACGGTTCCAATCGTCGGTTCGGCCCAGAGCGCTTCGGTTTCTTTGGTTGGCGCAAGAACCGCCGACAGGATGCTCGTCAATGTGGCGATGCGAGTGGGTGATTGAAGAGCGGCGCTATCGAAAAGCAGTTCCCGTAGTGTTGACGGGGTTGCAAAGATTGCTCTTCATTTGCATCAGGCGCGTTCGCGGCCTTGTTAACAAAACTGGCAAAGCGATCGTGCCGAACGGAATTTCCGAGCGGCCGCACCCACAGTTCCTCAGGTGGCATCGCGAGAACTGCTTCAAGCACTGAAGGCGACGACTGCGGCAAGTTGATTGGATCATCCGGATCAGTCCGGCGAGGCTATCTTCTGGTGGAGCATCCTTGCAAATTTCGTCAGCCCATTTTGCTGAAGCGCGTCGATGAAACCTTCAACCGTTGGCGTTGTCTTGCGCAGATTAAGCCGCGCACGTTTGACGCTGGAGATCAGCGCGTCGGGAAACGCAGCATGGAGTTTCGGTCAGGAAATCATCAGGCGTCTTGCTCGTCACGCCCGTGAGGGCGGAGGTCTTGTGCTGGGAAATCCTTCAGGTATCTGACCGAAGCTGCTCAGAATTTCACCTCCAAATCAAATATCCAAGCCATTGGACGCGGTACCAGCCTTATAGTCGCCCGTATAGGCAATAGATGGCGCCTCATCAGCAGAGACAACGCTCGTCGCCGCAGAAGTGGCCAAAGTGGCGGAACCCGCTGCGATTTTTAGAAAGTCCCGACGCGTGTTGCTGTTCATTGCCCCGATCTTTCGCTGTTCGATAGTGAGTTTTTGGTCACCGTTTCGGCGATTGCCAGTTTGATACCGCTTCGCTAGGCAATCGGTAGCCCTAAGATTTGCAGAACTGTGCCGTGAAACCTGGAACAGCTCATACGACCGTTGTGGAACAGCGAGTTCTGATTCCCTCTTGATTGAAGCACTGACGAGCGCTTCGCCTTCAATCTGGGACCTTCCAAGATCATTTCTGGGATCCGAAAAGCAATGGGAAGGGGCATTTTCTATTAGTCAATCGAAACATGCATAGTCTGACGCAAAGCCCACGGTCGCGCTCAAGAACGGATTTGACTGACCGTTCTCTTGTCATCGGCCTACCAATTATCCGAGTTGGACGAACTCCTTGGCGGCAACGCCGCCACCGAATTGCTGGGCACGGCCGCCTTCAGCGATGCCGCCCAGATCGACAGCGGCGAAGCCGAGGCGCTCGATGAGCTCGGCAACAGCAGTCCGGGCCGACACGTCATCGCCCGAAACAAACAAAACGCGACGGCCGCCGGATATCGCTGGATCAGCCCCGAGCCGGGCCGCCAAGAGCGTGTTGAAGGCCTTCACGACTCTGGCACCTGAAACAGCATCGGCAACGATCTGCGTGGATAGTCGGCCCTTAAGGTCGCGCGGCGTGAAGGCGGGGAAGTCGATAGCGTTCGTCGCGTCCACCACGATGCGGCCGTCCCATTCGACACCTTTTACCGCATTGGGTACGGCGTCGAATGGGATCGCTAAAATGACAACATTGGCCTGAAGGGCTTCCGCAGCCGTCACCGGCTTCACCCGATCACCGAGCTCCGTGACCAAGCCGGCCAGGCTCTCCGGACCCTTGGTGTTGGCGAGCGATACATTGATTTCTTTGGCGGCAAACCGCCGGGCGAGCGCGCTGCCGATAGCTCCCGATCCGAGAATGGCATACTTCATTAAAAGAGTCCTTTCGCAGTTCTCTATTTCCGCCCGTGGAGCTTGGCTCCGTACCGCCGGATCTTCTTTCAGAACATATCATTTGGATTGGCGCGGGGGATATTCGGGGCGACCCATGGAGCCGAATTATCCGAGCTGCCGACGAATTGCAGAACATCCCAATGTTCCACCGCTTTTCCATCGGCATCCATTCGGTAGATATCGACACCGGCGACACCGGGGTCATCAGTATCGTCATTGAAAAGATTCACGAAATTCACGTGGGTCCAGACATAGTCACCAGTCGCGATGAGACGGTGGATAACGACACGCGCGTTCGCGCGCTCATGCGTAACCTGGCCAAAATATTTCCCCAAAGCATCCGAGCCGTCGGCGATTAGCGGGTTGTGCTGGACGTAATCAGGACTGACGAACTTGGCTGTCGCTTCCGCCGATTTCTTCTGATTGATCATCAAATCATAGAGGGCCAGCACATTATCTTTGTTACGAACGGCGCGGGCATCATTGGGGTCTACGAGTACGAGCATGGATTCCTCTTTCGTTGGAAGCGAATGGCTATCGGACAAATTCAACTTAGACCGACGATTTGAAGGCGCAGGGCATCCAGCTCCGCATCGGATTTCTCACGAGCCGCGCGAAGCATCTGGTCGGCGTCGGGGCCGACCGGGGCGCGGCTCGGTGCGGGGACCTGCTCTGCCAGTTCGATCACGCGCTTGGCGGCCGAAACTGAGTCAAGGCCGCTACTCTGCATGGTGTTGAGTGTGGTGGCGAATGTGTCGAACGCCTGGCCGTACAATGCGCGCTCTTCAAGCGTCATACCGTCGGCGACGCGAGCGAGGGCGGAAGCTGTCTTCGCCGGGCCGCCGGTTCTCATATTGCCAGCAGGCGCTACTACGACATCGATGCCAAAAGACTTCAGTTCAGCGCGGTAGACTGCTGCGAACACCTCCATGGCCGCCTTCGATGCGCCAGACGGCCCGTTGAAGGGGAGCGGCACGGTAGCCGTCCAGGTGCTGACTTGAACAATGCGCCCAGGCGCCTTGCGCAACGCCGGCAGGAAGGCGTTGATGACCGACAAAGCCCCAAACACATTGACGTCGAACTCGTGCCGGATGGCGTCGAGTGACAAAAGCTCGATCGGGCCTGGAGTCAGGATCCCCGCATTGTTGATCAGGATGTCGAGCCCGGCGGCGCCGAGCGCGTCGGACACGCCGCCTGCCCAGGCTTTTACGGCCTGCTCCTTGGTCATATCACAAACTGTCAGGCTGACACGCCCATCGGAGGCGTCTTTCAGGTCATGAACCTCCGCCGGGGACATCGCCGTGCCGAAAACGATGTAGCCCTTGGCGGCAAGCCCAAGGGCAATATCGCGGCCGAGACCCCCTCCTGCTCCGGTTATCGCAACGGAACGACCGGAATGTTGCGAGGTCGATGACATCATGCGTCTCCTTTCAGAAGTCGAGGGTTCCTGACGGCTTTGCCTGCGCTGTCCGGACGATGGGTGCCACGTCGTTTCCAAGCAGCTCGATCGAGCGCTTCATCGCGGTCGTATCGAGAGATGCCGTGCTCATTTGGAAGGTGATGCGAGACACGCCGCCGAGTGCGGCGCTCGCTTTGAGCATTTTGCCGGCAACAGTTGCTGGGTCGCCGATCAAGAATGCACCTTCCGGTCCGCACATTGCCTCGAACTGCTGGCGCGTAGGGGAAGACCAGCCACGTTCACGACCGATCTTTGCCGTTAGATGCGCCCAGCCGGGAAAGAAGGCGTCCTTGGCCTTCCCAGTGGTTTCTCCGACAAAGCCCATCGCATGGACGCCGACGGTGAGCTGTTCAGGGGGGTGGCCGGCACGCTGCCCAGCCTCGCGATAGAGATCGACCAGCGGACGGAACCTCTCAAAGCTGCCGCCAATAATCGCGACCATCAACGGAAGCCCCAGCGCGCCAGCGCGAGCAAAGGACTGCGGCGTGCCGCCGACGCCTACCCATACCGGCAACCGCTGTTGATGGGGACGCGGGAAGACACCTTGCCCATCGAGCCTAGGGCGAAAGTGCCCTTCCCACTTCAGATTGATCGTTTCGCGAAGCTTCAGCAAAAGATCGAGCTTCTCAGCGAAGAGTGCGTCATAGTTCCGAGTGTCCAGACCGAACAGGGGATAGGCCTCGCCGAACGACCCTCGGCCGACCGTGATTTCGACGCGACCTTTCGAGATCAAGTCAAGAGTCGCAAATTCTTGAAACACACGCACGGGATCAGCGGCGCTCAGCACCGTGACCGCGCTTGTGAGACGGATCTGGCCCGTGCGGGCAGCCGCAGCCGCCAAAATGATCGGCGGTGCAGAATCCAAGAATTCGGCACGGTGGTGCTCGCCGATGCCGAACACGTCGAGCCCGACGCGGTCGGCAACCTCGACCTCCTCGATGAGATCGGCCATGCGGTCAGTTGCCGAAGGCAGCCTTCCTGTTGCCGGATCGGGCAGGATTGCCGCGAAACTGTCTATGCCAATTTCCATAAAATGTCCTTGCAAAGTTATCGGTCGGCGCGAGCGACACGCACCGGATCGGGTGGCAACGGAATGAATTCGGTCTCGCCGGCGATCTCGGGGAAGCGCCCATGGCGCCAGTCGTCCTTGGCCTGCTCGATGCGTTCCTTCGAGCTTGAGACGAAGTTCCAGTAGATGTGGCGTGGTTCGGGAAAAGGCTCGCCGCCGAGCAACATCAGATGGGCGCTGCCGCGGGCTCGCAGCACAATCTCAGCCCCCGGCTTGAAGACCACCAACTGTGCTTCGCCGAAGGCGTCCGTCTGGCCAGCAACCTCTATCTCACCAGGGAGCAAATCCGCCGCGCGACTTGATAACGATGACGCCAGGATATGCTTACAAAAGACTTTGGAGATGGATACCTCGCCAAGAACGCTACCATTGAGGGCGGGAATACTTGCCATAACCGCTCTCCTTGGTGTGAACAGCGCTCAAAATGGCCTTCAGGCGAGCAAGGCGGTAGCCTTACAAAGCAACCAACTGTGTCGCGAAAACTGGAACGGTCAGGGCGGATGGAAATCTGAAATTGGATTGAAGCAGCGCGTCTTCATCGCAGCAGCGTATCGAAGATTGAACGCTTTATACCCGAGCCCCACCCACGGGGGCACCGGTCCAAGGTCTTTCATACACGAGAGCAAGAGGACGGCCGCCGCATCCTTCGTAGGACAGGAACATCACCGACACTTTGGGATCTTGGTGAATTTCCAGGTCAGCGGGAATCAGCGCTGCCGCGTCTGGATGCTTGTGCCGCGATAAATGTCCGGAGGATCAGAGGCCCGCTACTCCCCAAACCTTACCTATCGTTCCTAAAGATGGCGTGCTAGTCTCACTACGCGCATACCATGTCTCGAAAACTGGAACGCCTGTGTTGGATTTTGAAGATCTGCAGACATTTGTCGAAGTGGCCAACGCTGGCGGCGTTTCGCCGGCTGCTCGGCGGCTAGGTGTTTCAAAGTCCATCGTCAGTAGGCGGTTGTTTCGATTGGAAGCAGAGCTGGGCGTCCAGCTTCTAGCGCGAACGACACGGGGCGCGTCCCTGACCGAAGCCGGAGTCACATTCCGAGACCATGCGGCCCGAGTTTGCGCCGAGATGGATGTTGCTCGGGAAACCATCTTGCCTGATGGCGAGTTGCGCGGGCTCCTACGGATTACAGCCCCTTTGTCATTCGGGACGACGCATTTGGCACCGGTGCTCGCCGAATTCGCTAGGCGTCACCCACTACTCTGCGTGCACACGGCTTACACTGATCGCTTCGTTGATATCATTGCCGAAGGCTTTGATTGTGCAGTGCGCGTCGGGTACCTTCCCGACTCGAACCTTGTCGCTCGGCGGATTGGCCCGATCCATGGCATGCTGGTCGCGAGCCCAGCCTACATCAAAGAACATGGAGCCCCCGAGACGTCCGAAGAACTCCTGACCCACCAATTTCTTATGCAGGGAACGGAAGCTCGGCAGCTGATCGATGGAGATAAGACGATCACTATTCACCCGCAAGGCCGGTTCAAGGCAGACAATGGAATCGCGCTGGCGGCCGCGGCAGTGGCGGGACTTGGAATTGCTGCGCTTCCGGATTTCCTTGTGGAAACCTATTTGGCGTCCGGTGCCCTAACGCAAGTGATGACCCGTTATCGTTGCCCGGAGGCTGGCATATATGTGGTCCGGCCGCCTGGACAACACCCTGCGCGCAAAATCCGGGCGCTTACAGAACTGATGATCCAACATTTTGGATAATATCCAAGCTGTTGCTTGGCAGTTCGCTGTTAAGTTCGCAGCATGGCTGGGCGCCGAGCGCTTGCTTGAGAACACGCCGTTTGCGCTGCGCCGCACTTTTGTCTCAAGCAGATGAATTGGTAATAGCGTGGTGTGACTTCCTTTTACCTTCGCCACTGCAGCTCTTCATGCTCGAAGGGCGTTCCACCCTGGAAGTCATCGCTGTTTTCAAAATGGTGTCGGGCAAACGCTTTGATCGCGTCGGCAACCATGCCAGAGATCATCAGGTCGAAATGGGCCTGCACGCAGGAGCAGGCGATGATGCCATGCCGCTTAACACCACATGCGATTACCAATCGGCAATGCGGTCACCACCGATAAACTGGGCACTTCTATCCGTGTATTCGAACAGCTCAATTCGGACGTCGTTGGGATCGCGCAACCAAGCTTGATACGTGTCATCGCACGCAAGCCTCTTGTTGGTAATCTCGACCCCTTTGGATCGGATATGTTCGATGGCATCGTCCATGTCTTCCACCTCAAGGCAGAAGTGGTTGATCTGGTTATGTTCGCTGTAGCTGGTCTCGCTCTTTTCGAAAACTTCGATTGCGGTCCGTCCATTGCAGTTGACGTAGAAACCGAAGATTTTGCCGTCGCGGAGAAAACTGAACTGAGTGTCCGCGCCAAGTACGTCCCGATAAAACGCCCGGGTCTTATCGAGATCCCGGGTGAAAATGCAAACATGGGCGAGTTGTCTGAGCTTAATCATGGTGCCTCCTCGCGTCGTTACCGAAGGTGTAATTCGCCATGACTTCCCTTCGGCATTCGATATTTCATTAAATAAAAGAAGTCGATCTTTCAAGTGCTTTCGCGCCACCGTTCCAGAATGTAGGCGAATGTGTCGCCGGCAACGGCATAGACCGAAATGCGATTTAGCCTATTCCGACAGCAACTTGGCTTCGAAGCCAGCCGCACTTTCAAAATCGAAGAACTTCTGGATAGCAAGCGCGGATGCACCACGCGACCACACGTTATTCTCCCAATCCACCTCGACTGGGGGAGGTGTTTCGAAACAATATTCGTTAACCGCAGCTATCAGCGGCTCGACCAAACCGCATCCAAAGCGAATTGCTTCCCCACCGACAATGACGACGTCAGGGTCAACGAGATCGATCATCGTCACCAACCTCACGCCGATCTCATGACCCGTCTGGCCAAGATAGGCAATCGCGCGAAGATCGCCGCTGGAGGCTGCCTGCTGCAGCTCAAGCGGCGGGTGGTGGGGCTGCGTGGCTTGAATTTCCGACCACGCCTTGGTCATGGCCGGCTCGGAGAAGCGGCTTCCCCAGCTCAGCCTGTGTTCACGCGGAGCTCCCAGTGCCGTCGAATCTACAGCAAAGCCGACTTCACCGGCAGCATATCGAGCACCTCGATGGATCTGCCCATTAAAGATCAGGGCAGCGCCGACACCGGTGCCAATGATTAGCACAAGTGCCGAATTGCGACGGCGAGCATGGCCGAATAACTGCTGGGCGATTGCAAACGCGTTTACATCGTTATCCACCCAGACCGGGACGTTCAGCCGTTCTGCAAGGAGGGCAGCTATCGGAACATCCTTCCAACCGAAGCGATGCGAAATCAGGCATACCCCTCGTTCGATATCGATGAGGCCCGGCATCGCCAATCCTACGCCGATCAGTTTCTCGCGAGGTTGTCGTGCCTTGGTCAGCAAATGTTCCACCGCCTGTTGAGCGGCCTCGGTCACTCGATCGGGAACCAGGCGGGGCAGCGCGACGACATGGTTTGCGATCTGCTCAGTTGCTAGATCGGTGAGAACAGCCTCAAGCCGGTCCTCCATCAATTTCAATCCAATTGAAAGGCGCGCAGAGTAATCGATATCGAGCGGCGTAGGTTTTCTGCCACCACTGCTTTGTCCGCTTTCGCCTTCCTTGACAAAGCCCTCGTTCATCAACTCTGTCACAACGCCGGTAATAGCGGCATTGCTGAGCCCCGTGCGGCTGGCAATCTCTCCACGGCTCAGCCCGCCTTCTCGTCGCAGCAGATTGAGGACAAGGCGCCTGTTTAATGCTCGTGTCGTGCTTTGGTCGCCTTTGAGCGCCATGCGTTGCTCCATCGATACTTCTTTAACACAATGAAAAAAGTCTTGCACTGATCCGCATCCTGCATTAGAAAGACGCTCAGGATCAATTGCCGCTTTGCTTATCACAGCGGATTGCCGTCCGGGAGGAGCTCCGGACATCGTTGTTCTGCGCGGCCTGTGCCGCAAACTTTGAAACATATTCAACCATTTGCGCCAGCAGCAAGGTGCGCGGACTCGCGCGCCCTGAAGAGCTGCGCATGGAAAGGACCATGAATGACCATCGAATGGATCTCCTCCTCACCGGAACAAGCGTGGAAATCCAATGATGTTAGCTCGGATGCAACCGGCTCATCATTGTCATTGTGGTACGACGATGTTGTCCTGGACGAGTTTCGGGGATTTGGCGGTTGCTTCAACGAACTCGGCTGGAAAGCGCTGCAACTGCTCGGGCAATCAGAGCGCCGCGAGGTGCTTGAAGCGCTTTTTTCCGAGAATGGCTGCGCCTTCAACTATTGCCGCCTCCCAATAGGAGCGAGCGACTATGCTGAAAGCTGGTACAGCCACAATGAGAGTGACGGCGATTTTGCGATGGAGACATTCTCCATTGCGCGCGATCACAAGAACCTGATCCCCTATATCGAAGCGGCACGCGCGGTACGGGGAAAGGACTTTAGCCTTTTTGCCTCGCCGTGGAGCCCGCCGACCTGGATGAAGTTTCCGAAGGCTTATAACTACGGGACGCTCATCTGGGAACCGCGATATCGCAAGGCTTATGCCGAGTATCTGGCCCGCTTCATCCAAGCTTATGAGCAGGCAGGTATCGCGATACAGGCCATTCACGTGCAGAACGAGCCCAACTCGGATCAAAAGTTCCCATCGTGCATCTGGACGGGTGCAAAGATGCGCGACTTCATTCGCGATGATCTTGGCCCCACCTTCAAAGCCGCTGGCCTGAAGACGGATATCTGGGCGGGCACAATCGAACGCGGTGATTTCAACGGCTGGGCAGGCACGATCTTTTCCGATCCGGCAGCTGCCGCCTTTATAAGCGGCATTGGTTTTCAGTGGGCCGGCAAATGGGCGGTGCAGCGTACACGCCAGGCATTTCCAGATCTGCCGATCATCCAGACGGAAAATGAATGCGGTGACGGCTCGAACAGCTGGGAATATGCCCATTATGTGTTCGATCTCATCCAACATTACCTTTCGAACGGAGCCGAAGCCTACGTCTACTGGAACATGGTGCTGGAACCCCGCGGTACCAGCACGTGGGGCTGGCAGCAGAACTCGATGATCACGGTTGATCCCGAAACAGGCTCGGTGATCTACAATCCTGAATTTTACGTGATGAAGCATTTTAGCCGTTTTGTGAAACCGGGCGCAGCCGTTTTGAAAACTGCCGGACCACTCGCTGGCAATGCGCTGGCCTTCCAAAATATCGACGGTCGCGAGGTCTACGTCATTCAGAATGCGTCCGAAGCACCAAGGTCGATCACGGTGAGGGGCGGCCGTGAAACCGTATCTTTGAACCTTGCTCCGCTTTCCATCAACACACTGGCACTTTGAATCACAACGCGGGCACTGCTCGCTGGTCTTGAGGAGGAACCGAAATGAAACCAATTCCCACCCTGCGTATGATGGCGGCTGCGTCCGCTTTTGCCGCTCTCTTTGCGTCCACAGCCCTTGCTGACGTGACCGTCCATATCCTGCGGTCGGAAGTCCCGAACGCGGAAAAGGCATACCATCAGCAGATGGCAACAAATTTCGAAAAGTCGCACCCTGGCGTTCAAATATCTTTCGAATATATCGCCAACGAAGCCTACAAGCAGAAGCTGACAACACTTCTCCAGTCGGAGCAGAAGCCGGACCTCATTTTCAGCTTCGCGGGGGGCGTCTTGAAGCAGCAGGCGGAATCAGGCGTGCTGCAGGATATCTCCGGTTCGATCTCCGACGATGTGAAAGCCAGGATTCCAAGTGCTGGCTTTGATGCATTTACCGTCGATGGCAAGCTGTACGGCTTGCCGGTCAATGTCGCCGAGGTCGTATTCTGGTGCAATCGCGATCTTGCGCAAAAGGCAGGCGTCGATCTCAATGCCATCAAAACCTGGGATGATTTTCTCGGCGCCCTGAAGAAGGCTAAGGCGGCCGGCATCACCCCGATCGTAGTCGGAGGAAAAGACAAGTGGCCGCTGATGTTTTACTACGGCTACTTGTGGGTGCGCGAGGCCGGAAAGGCTGGTATGGCCGCGGCGATGGCCGGCAAAGGTGATGGCTTTGCCGCAGCCCCGTTCGTCAAGGCCGGCGAAGATTTCAAGAAGCTCATTGACCTGCAACCCTTCGAGCCGGGTTTTATGGACACCACGTTTGAGCAGGCGACCGGTCAATTCGGTGACGGCAAGGCTCTGTTTCATCTGATGGGTGATTGGGATTATGGGACCCAGAAGCAGAATTCGGTAAGCGGCAAGGGGATTCTGGATGAAAAGCTTGCCGCCATTCGCTTTCCAGCCGTTGTTGGCGGTGCGGGGGATCCGAGCGACACGTTCGGGGGCATCAACGGTTACGCCGTTGTCGCCGGCGCTCAACCAGAGGCCATTGAATTCGTGAAATACATGACCGAGGTCGAAAATCAGAAGGTTGCCGGTGCTCAAGGTCATTATATCCCCGTCGCCAAGGGATCCGAGGAAGGCATAACCAATCCCTACTTCCGCATGATGTCGGAAGACGTTTCGAAGTCGAAGTTCCACCAGCTCTTTCTAGACCAGGCATTTGGCTCCGATGTCGGAGCCACGGCACTCGATATCTCTGCCGATCTCGCGCAAGGCGTGACCACACCCCAGGATGCAGCAAAAGCCATGCAGGACGCCTGGTCGATGCGCTAACGCCGTTATTGCCGGGCGCCAATGGGTGCCCGGTTCGGCGACGAAAAAGGGAGGATAAAATGACTGGGCTAGCACTCAACGGAATGGGAGTGGATAGAAAAGTCGGAAGGCATATCAGCAGTCAGACGCGTGCGGTCCTTCTGATGTTGCCACCGGCGTTGATTCTGTTCACACTCTTCGTGGCATTGCCGCTTGCCGATGCTGCTTATTACAGCCTGTTCAAATGGAATGGGTTTGGCAACCCGACGGAATTCGTAGGATTTGAGAATTTCCGGCAGGCGCTCGGCCATGACGTGTTCTGGCAAGCTGTGCGCAATTCGCTGTCGGTATTGGGCGTATCCGTCGTCATCCAGCTCCCGATCGCGCTCGGACTGGCATTGCTGATCTATGAGAAAACGACATCCAATACCCTCTTCCGCCTCATTTTCTTCTTGCCATTCATTCTGGCAGAGATTGCATCCGGGTTAATTTGGAGCTTTGTTTTCGACGGCAATACCGGCGTCGCTGCATTCATTTTTAACGCATTGGGATGGCCGCCGTTTTTCATCCTCGCCGATCGTCATTGGGCTTTTGCCGCCATTCTCCTAGTGATCGTTTGGAAGTACTTCGGCTTCCATATGATGATCTATATCGCAGCTCTCCAGGCCGTACCTAAGGAGCTGCTTGAAGCGGCGCGTCTGGAAGGCGCGGGACGCTGGGCTGTCGTTCGGCACGTGCAGATTCCCATGATTGCGTCAGCAATCGGCGTATCGGTCTTCTTTTCGATTGTTGGTTCGCTACAGCTGTTCGACGTCGTCATCCCACTCACCAACGGCGGTCCATCCAACACGACCCACACCATCGTCACCTATCTCTATACCTTCGGCCTCACCCGCACCCGGATCGGTTTCGGCAGCGCCGTTGGTGTGATGCTCTTCGTAGCCGCAGTTGCAGTCTCGGCAATCTATCAACGTCTCATCAGCAAAGGCGGCCGGATATGAATCTCTTCCGCTTACTTCCTGCCTTGGGCAAAATCGTCGTCCTGCTGTTGTTCACCGGCTTTGTTCTCAGCCCTCTTACGGTCGCCGTATTTGGCGGGTTCAAGACGAACGGAGAGCTCCGCTCAAATCCCTTCGGCCTGCCGCAGCGATGGAACCTCGAGTATTATTCTGCCATGGTTGGCGATCCCTCATTCTGGCGGTATCTCGGGAATTCGCTGTTCATTTCATTGGCCACGGTTTTCCTGACGATCATCGTGGCGGCGGCAGCAGCCTATGTCTTTGCTCAAATCCGCTTTCTCGGCGCGCGAATGGTGCAGTCCTATCTCCTGGCCGGGCTCGTCTTTCCGTTTGCGACCGCCATCCTGCCGCTGTTCATCAAGGTTCGGGATCTCGGACTTCTGGACAGCTATTGGGCGGTGATCCTGCCTCAAACCGCATTCGGCCTTTCGCTTTCAATCATGCTGTTCAAAACGTTCTTCGAGCAACTGCCGAAAGAACTGTTCGAGGCGGCCTATGTCGAAGGATGTGGCTACGTTCGCTTCTTCTGGCAATTCACGCTTCCGCTCTCGACGCCTATTCTGGCAACGGTCGGGGTTTTCGTTTTCGTGAGTAGCTGGAACAACTTTCTGTTGCCGCTCGTCGTCGTAAACTCTCGTGATCTTTTCACATGGCCGCTCGGCATGATGCAATTCCGGGGCGAATATCTTGCGGAATGGAACCGTACGCTCGCCTTTATTTCACTCACCATTCTGCCGGCGATCGTGTTTTTCGTCGCTGCTCAGAAATACATTGTCGCTGGCCTCACAGGTGGTGCGGTCAAAGGTTGAGCGGGTGCTCAAAATCTCAGGGAGGATTCAATGGCCAATGTAGAACTTGCGCACATCAACAAAACCTTTGGAGCTGTCGAGACCATTCCGGACCTCACACTCGCGATTCCCGATGGGTCGTTCACCGTCCTTGTCGGCCCATCAGGTTGCGGCAAATCCACGCTGTTGCGAATGATCGCCGGTCTGGAGGAGCCGACAAAGGGCTCAATCACCATTGGCGGAAGGGACGTAACGCGTGAGGAGCCATCCAAACGCGGAATCTCGATGGTCTTTCAATCCTATGCGCTTTTTCCGCATATGACAGTCGAACAGAACATCGATTTTGGCCTGCGGCTCGCGAAGATGCCGGCAAAGGAGCGTGAGTCGAGGGTGGCCGCTGCTGCGGACGTGTTGCATCTCAAGCCGCTATTGAAACGCAGACCTGCGGCTCTCTCCGGCGGCCAGCGGCAACGAGTGGCGATCGGGCGATCGATCGTGCGCAATCCTGAGGTGTTCTTATTCGACGAACCTCTCTCGAATCTGGACGCTGCTTTGCGCACGCAAATGCGTGTTGAACTGGCGGACCTCCATCAGCGGCTGAAGGCAACCATGGTTTATGTGACGCATGATCAAGTCGAGGCTATGACATTGGCTGATCAAATCGTTGTCATGAATGCGGGCCGCATTGAGCAGATCGGCTCTCCGCTCGAGCTTTATAACAAGCCCCAAACCTTGTTCGTTGCCACATTTATCGGGTCCCCCAAGATGAATCTGGTCTCCGGTGACGCGGCTCGCAAAGAAGGCGCCACCACGCTCGGCATACGGCCCGAGCATCTAGCGATGGACAATGACGGTCGGTGGACAGGAACCGTGCGTATCGCCGAACATCTCGGCAACGAGACGATCGCTTACATCCAGTCAGAGGTTGGCGAACTTATAGCCCGCTTCGCCGGTCATCGCGACTTTAAGGCAGGTGAAATCCTGCGGATGAGCCCTGACCTGCAACATCTCCATCGCTTCGATGAAGATGGCCGCCGTATGTCGGAGCAATGAGCTTCAACGACGAAAGGGTGTTCACCGCTGCGGTTCAACAGCCTTCGTGTTTCGAAGATCGATCTTTGCAATTCCGCGCCATTGGCGGGGAGGAAGGAAACCATGCCTGAAGTGTCTGTGATGCGCGTTGGAACCGTGGGTGTCGGGGATATCTCAGGAGTGCCCCGTTCATCCTCGCAAATTGGGCTGCCGGCAGCGAGACATTGCCGGACCGCGCCCGAACGGCATCACACGCACGCCATTCTGGTTGGATCAAAATACAACGGTGGGTCTGGGGACCGTCCTCGCCGGACTAGCGGTTCGGATGGCCGCTGAGAGTCTAATATTAGCGAACCTATCGGCAAAGGCCGAATGATAGATTTCGCGGAGACGTTAATATCGAGCCAATCGGCCCACGCATTGCGCTCCAATATCACGATCTGGCGGTCGTGATATGGCGCGATGTCCGGCCCCGGCGCCGTCGTCAGCATGGCATCAACGCCCCAAGAATCTCAACCAAAACTTGTAGCCGTCCGGCGGCGCGTAGGTCCGTCGGACCGCTTCGCGCCGCATACTGGCCACGAGCAAACCTCTTTTGATAACCGGGTCCAGAGCTCGGTTCCATTTCGGCCATGACAGTTAAAGCGGGGTCGCCATTCTGTAATCGAAAAGCGTGGTGTCCGGAACCAGAAGCGTACAATTCGAACAAGGTGGAATCCATGTGCGCCCCTGCTTTGATCCGCATTCCGTGAGACAGATCTAGCGGCGGTCGCATGTCGCCACGGTGAATGTCGGGAATTATGCCGGTCGCACAAACTGGTTGAGGTGCATCATCGCCGATATTACTTTGCCGGTGCTTGTGTGCCTTCGCACGGGCTTGTTGCCGATTGGCAAAATTCTCTGTGAAATGATGCTGGAATGGTCTTGTGTTGCCTGATTGCCGCCAACGACGACAAGGTGCTGCTCGTCTTCGAAACGTCTGAAGAAAGCTACATGGCCTAGTCCGATATCTTTCCCTGTAAATGAGCTAACGCAGGTGAAGACTGCCAGGTCGCCTTCCTGAGGTGACTCGACAGCGTCGAACGCCGGTGGCAGGAACGACTGCGACCATGCGCTTGAACTGCCTACCCCGCCATTACGGCGGATGCAGAAATTGATGAAGGCAGCGCACCATGGAACCGGATCGTTCAGCGGATGCAGCGCTGTAACCGCGAGAAATTCGGCAATGAGAGGGTTCAGTGCTGCCGGCGGTGGTCGTTGCGAGATGACTGAAGGTTTGCGCTCGTAGTAGCGGTCGATAAAACTCTGCGCGATGTCGATCGGACGCGGTCCGGTCGGCGTTAAGGCAACGGCGTCACGAGTTTGTTCAATCTCCATGGGTGTCGGAGCGGAGCGTCGCATCCGCCGCTCTGGGATGGTGACCAGGGGCGGTGGGTATTGCAGTTGGACGATGGTCTCGCGACCAGTTTTGCCTCCAAAGGCAAGCTCGGATTTTAGGACCGGAACGGTCGCAACCATCGCCAAAAGCACTCGCCGCGTAATCATACGAGACCTCCATGGTAACGTTGGAAACGCCTTAGCTGCCAGTTGCTGTAACACGCAAAGAGGAGAACGGTTTCAATGAACCAAGCGGTGGCAACGCTCAGAGCTCATCGATCGTTCCACGCCGACGAGAGAACGATGCTAACCTTTGCGGGAAAGGTACGTCGCCAATCGCGCCTACGCGCTTGTTGTCAGAGTAGAGATCTGATCGGTATCGTAGCGGCTCCACAAGTCGGCAAGCCCGTTTGAATCGGGAAAGCCATGTACAGCGAGCTTCGCAAGCTCCTCAAAAGAATGCTCGTGTTCGGGTGGAGAGACGGTCATCAGCACGCGCCCCACTTCTTCGCGTAGTGGCTGATTGAACCAAGTGATAATCTGAAAACTCAGCTTCTCTTCAACCCCTTTAATTTTACTGTTTTCTGTTCAATTCGAACTTCTTAAAAAAGAGAAAAATAAAGAATTGAGTCGCACAGTCCTCCATCGGATTTTCCGTATAATTTGAGGGGAGGGACAATGCTTCGACTTCCTGTTGGCTCGCGCCACCGGAAGACAATCGTGGACTTCATTCACGATTCGTCCGGTGCTTACCTGATCGTCTTTGCTGTGTCGCTCCCGGTTCTGATCGGTTTGATAGGGCTCGGCACGGACTATGGGCTGTGGACCTACAAGCAACAGAAGATGCAGTCGGCAACCGACGCCGCCGCTGTAAGCGGCGCGGCTGCCTATACCACCAGCGGCGAGGGGCCGGTTGAGTCCCAGGTCAATGCGATAGCGGCGAGCTATGGGCTGGTTAATGGCCAGAATAACGTGGTGATATCGATCCATCGCCCTCCGACGCAGGGATCTTATGTTGGAAATAATTCGGCGATCGAAGTCGTCGCGCAGCAACCAATGGACGTGCTGTTCTCCGCGCTTTGGCAGCAGGCGTTTGTCGTTACAACTAGATCCGTGGCCATTGCGAATGCGGCCAGCGCCTGCGTGCTGGCGCTCGATCAGACCGCAAGTGCTGCCGCATCGGCTCAGGGTTCAACCACGGTGACACTGAATAATTGCAGCTTGGTTTCGAATTCGACAAGTCCCACGTCGGTTAGTGTCGGCGGTTCCGCGCTGATACAAGCGTTATCGGTCGGAGCTGCCGGTGGCATTAACGGCCTTAGCGGCATTAAAGCGAGCGAGGGAACGGCGACCGGAATTTGGCCTCTCACGGATCCCTATGCCGACGTTCAAATGCCGACCTACTCGGGTTGCACGACCAATGCCAAGGAAAATATCAAGGGGAAGACCACACTCGATCCCGGTGTCTATTGTGGCGATATTACCGTAAACGCTGGCGCCGTTCTCACCCTTGACCCGGGGATCTACATCCTCGATCGGGCCAATCTGAAGGTCAATGGCGGCGCGACTTTGATCGGCCACGGTGTCACGATCGTCTTCACCTCCAGCACGGGAAGCAACTACGGCACTGCGTCGATCAATGGTGGGGCGATCCTTGATCTCACGCCACCGCTGACGGGAGACACGGCCGGTATTGTCATTTTCGGCGACCGTAATATGCCCGTGGGCACGGCCTTCAGCTTTAACGGCGGTGCTACCCAGAGTTTGGCCGGATCGATCTATCTGCCAAGGGCGGCCGTTAGCTACTCAGGGGGTAACTCCGCAACAAATGCCTGCATCAAGATTATCGCAGATACGGTCACCTTCACCGGTAATTCCAACCTATCCATCGATTGCAGTGCTTATCCGACCCGCGCCATCGGCGGCGCTGCGGGCAAATTGGTCGAGTGATGCGTCATGGCTGCAAAAACAGCAATACCAACTGAAGTATCGCGCTCCGGTATGCTCATCGCCGAACGGGGGCTGGGTTCGCGCACCCGGGCAATACCGGCGTGGGTTCTAAAAAGGCTCTGTCGGGATCTGCTCAATGAGCAGCACGGCACGGTCGCCGTCGACTTGGCGATCATACTACCGGTTTTGATCGTGATGACATTCGGACTTGTCGACTATTCGTGCGCACTGCTTCAGCAGACGCAGGTGGAGAATGCTGCTCAGCGAGGCCTGCAGTATGCTTTGGCTCGCGGCTTCGATAGTTCCGCCATGTCGAATGTCATTACAAGAAATACCGGCTCGGCCGTTATCTCGGCGGCGCCCGTACCCTCGAAATTTTGCGGTTGCCCCAGCAGTCAAGGCATCTCCATCACGGTGTGCTCCGATGTCTGTTCGGACGGATCGCGAGCGGGCACCTATGTGTCCGCCTCGGCCGCTGCCACCTACGTGCCGTATGTTGCGCTTCCCTTCATCCCCGCATCATTTGCACTGCAGTCAACGGCAACAGCGAGGCTTCAATGATTTGCCGTCTTGCGAGAGAGGCCGAGGGAACGAGCGCAGTCGAGTTTGCCCTGACTGCTCCCGTCTTTATCATTCTTGTATTTTCTATAGGACAATTCGGGCTTTTTCTGTGGACCCAATTGGGATTGCAACATGCCGTCGATCTCAGCGCCCGGTGCGCGAGTCTGATGCACACCACCTGTCCGGATGAAGGCTCAACCCAGGCTTACGCCGCCGGCCAGGCATATGGTCTTAATATAGATCCCAGCGTGTTTTCAGTGACTCAAGATACATGTGGGCAGAATGTTACGGCATCCTACATCTATACGATCGCGATTCCTTTGCTGCCGTCGATGCAAGTGCCAATTGCCGCAGCGTCGTGCTTCCCGACTTATTGATGAAGAATCCTACTTGGACGGCAATACCGCCGACATCCTCGCCCATCATTTCACATTCGCCTGTATGAAGCCCGGCGCGGATTTCGATTCCGAGCGGTGAAATTTCCTCGGCAATGGCGCTGCTTAACGAAACCCACACCGACACTCATCCCTCGAGGCTCGATCAGCCTCGGTGGATCCAGAAGGCCAACCGAGATCCCAGCTGGCTCTGACGCCGCATCAAAGAGAGGTCTCGCCGTTTGGGCCCATGCCGCCGCCGCCGCGGCGGTGGGGTCGCCAGCGTCATGCTGCCGGCAGCACGCTGATCGGGATGTCGTCGCTCTCGTCGCCGCGCTCGAAGGCCATTTGGTCGGCGAGCTGGCGGAGTTGGTTGAAGTCGGCTGGGCCGTCGAAGGAGATGCCGCCGAGGCGGATGGCGACGGAAAGCGGCGCGTCGTCGGCGCTGAACGTGGCCGCGGAGACGCGCGTGCGGATGCGGGTGCCGATGTCGCGGGCGTCCTCGATCGTGGCGCCAGGCAGGAAGATGCCGAGTTCGTTGGTCGCAAGCCGCGCCACGAGATCGCCACGACGAACCGAGGACTGGATGATCGAGGCAAGCGATTGCATCACGGTGTCGGCCCATTGCGGCCCCCAGCGGCGGCCGATGTCGTCGAGCGTATCGATGATGACGGCGATGACGATGCCGCCTGCATCGGTGCCGGCATGCTTGCGCCGGTCGACAAAGTGCTCGACGGCCGCGGCAAAAGCGGTGCCGTTCAGCGTCTTCGTCACGCTATCGTAGCGCGCCGCCTGGGTGACGTTTTCCCGCATCTTGCGGATGACGCCGTTGTTGAGCTGCAAGGCAAAAAGCAGCGGAAAGGCCACAAATGCGGAAATCAATGCTGCGCCGACAAATCCGACCAAAAAAGGTCGATCCGGCATCAACAGGTTTAATAAAAGTAAAAGACCAACGGAACCGACCACGGCGCATAGCGCGCCGAGCGTGGCCCTCCGCAGGGCTTTGAAAATGGTGGCGGAGGGATGTCGCTGTTGTCGAATCATATCGGAATTATACCCGTTTTCTAATGCTGCATCAGCTAAACAGGAGCCCGAAAAAACCGGCTTAAGAAATCCTGTAAAATTTGTTGCTTTGCACAGTTGTTTTCACAAATTAACAGTCTTCGAACGAAGATCCGGAACCGTTGTTTGCGCTTGGTGCCCGGTTTGCGACAGAACCCCAGTGCTTCATCTCGATCCATGGCCCTGGGCGTGTTTCATCTTCAACGTGTGAATCGGCATGGGGTCACGATGCCGGTAGGCACAACAAGCAACTGTTTTCGCTGCAGCGTCTGGGGTCATTACTTGATGCCTATTTACACTCGCAGGCGGTGCAGAAGGTTCTAATCCCATCAACTGCGCCAGATGTCGAATGTGGGGGGCTCAAGACTTTAAAGTTCAACGACAGCTTTGCACCTCGATGTCGGGCGTAGCGATCAGCTTCGCCGCATCCCGAGAGCAGACTATCTTTGCTGCCCACGCGGGGCGGTCTCGGCTGTGCCTGTTGCGGAAATTGGAAGGGGCCCGGGCGACGGTCCGTTGCGTATGGCTTTATACACCTTGACGTTGGTCGGCCAGCCGTTCGTGCTTACGGCAATTGGCTGTATACTGTAACGTACTTCCGCACGATCCTTCGAATGACCGCGCCTTGGTCGGTTGTAGGCGGTTTTTGGGAATGTCCGAGTTGAAGGCGATGCGTCGGAGCGTTGGCGCAACGCAAACGGAGATGGCGAACGAGATGCGGGTCTCGTTGCGCGAGTACCGAGACATCGGGCAAAGCGTCGGCCTGCTAAGCGACAGTTATTTGCGTTTGGCCTCGTAAGCGGCCTAACCGCTTGCTCAACCGCTCGCCGGCGGCGCTTACGCGCCGTCCGCTCAACACCGACTAGCTTGGTTCGTTACGCGGCACCTTAGGACAGGCCACAAAGTTCACAGGAAGGCGGCCATGAGCAGAAGAGCCCTCGCATTACTCGTCTTGATTTGCGGAGCGGTCTCAGCCGCCGCGCAGGGTCTCTCACCGGAGGCGCTCGCCCGCCGCACCATCGAGCGACGCACGGTAGAGGCGGTGATCTGGGGGATGCCCGCCGTGAGCATGGCGGCGATCCGCGCGTCGTTGAAGCGCGATCTGGACGCGGATTTTGGGGACGTCATCTATTTCTCCAACGTCATGGAACCACGGCATGAGTTCCTGACGGCCAACAATCAGACACCCTACGTCTTGACGTTCTTCGATCTGCGGCGGGGACCCATGGTGCTGGACGTTCCGCCGGCGACTGGCAAGGTCGCGTTCTTCGGCAGCGGCATCGATTCGTGGGAGGTGCCGCTCGTGGATATCGGCCCGACCGGCGACGATGCGGGGAAAGGCGGCAAGTACCTCTTCTTGCCGCCCGGCTTCAAAGGGAAGCAACCGAGCGGCTACTTCGTCGTACGCTCGCCAACGGTATTCGTCCATTTTGCGTTACGACCCATCGCGACAAACAACGGGACTCTCCAGGACGCGGTGGCCTACAGCCAGCGGCTGAAGACCTACCCGCTGGCCGAGGCTGCGAAGCCGCACGCGAACCGCTACATCGACGCTTACCCGAAGGCGTGGAAAACGCTGCCGGCCTACGACCTGACCTATCTCCGGCTGCTCGCGGAAACGATTGATGCGGATCCGCCGCAGGACAAGGATGCCGTCATGCTGGCAATGCTCGCGACTATCGGCATCGAAAAGGGCAAGCCGTTCAACCCGCAGGGGGAACAGGCGCAGCTTCTCAAGCAAGCCGTGCGCGAGGGCGCCGTGCAGATGAACGACTATTTCCTGAACCGTGCACTCGTTCCGTTCTCGCCGGGTTGGCTCGGCCTCAGACTCGAAGGCACCTTCGGCTACACATACTACGGGAACGGCAAGCTCGATTACGATGCGCGGGCCGGCAACTTCTACTGGGCGACATGGGCGCCGAAGCGGACCGGCGATCCGGACAAGCTGCCCGCCTCCGCCTATCTGTTCAGCTTTCGCGACAAGTCCGAGCAGCTCTACCGCGGCGATCGGCTGTATCGCGTCCGCATGCCGGCGGATACGCCCGCGCGCGACTTCTGGTCGATCATCGCGTACGAGGTCGGCATCAACGCCTTCATTCATAACCCGCAAAACCGCGTCGGCGTGTCGTCCTACGACAAGGCAAAGCTGGCGGTGAACAAGGATGGCTCTGTCGACGTGTACATCGGGGCGAAGCCGCCTGCGGGCTTCGAGAACAACTGGATTCCGACCGCCGGCAAGGACTTCTGGCTCGCCGCCCGATTCTACGGCCCGCTGAAACCGCTCTTCGACAAGACGTGGGTGATGGCCGACGTCGAGGAGGTCAAATGAAATCGATTCTTGTACTAATTCTGACAGCAAGTACCGCAACGGCGCAGACCGGCGGCTCGCCCAGGATGGCCACCGAGATTCCTCCGGCCATTACCATCCCCGACAGCCTCGAGACGCGTCTGGGAACGCTCAAGTTCACCGACGGCTTCCCCGACGACACGACCGTCCAGAAGGTATACGACAATCTCGATTTCCAGCGCGGCGTGCAGGCTGTCCTCAACACGATGCCCGCCGTCTCGCTGGCAGCCCAGCGCAGAGCACTGCTCACATTTGGGCCTGCCAATCAGACCGTTTTGTTGTGGGAGTCGTTGGCGGACTCCAGGTTGCTCATCCTGACGGGGAACACCGAGACCGTGTACGGAGTAGCCTGGCTCGATCTAAAAAACGGTCCGGTCGTCGTCGAAAGTCCCCCCAACACCCTCGGCCTCGTGGACGACTTCTGGTTTCACTATGTCGCCGACCTGGGCAACGCCGGGCCGGACAAAGGCAAGGGCGGCAAGTTCCTGTTCCTGCCGCCGGACTACAAGGGTACGCCGCCTGAGGGCTATTATGTCTTCAAGTCGCGCACCTTTGGCAATTTGCTGGCGACCCGCGCCTTTCTGGTGAACGGTGATCCGAAGCCGGCAGCCGAGAACCTTCGGAAGGTGCGCATCTATCCGCTGTCGCAGGCAACACGCCCACCGGAAACCAAACTCATCAACGTTTCGGGCAAGGCGTTCAATATGATCCACTCGATGGACTTTTCCTTCTTCGAGGAAGTCAACGACGTCGTGCAGGAAGAACCGAACGAGGCGATGGATCCGGAGACGCTAGGCCTGCTGGCCTCCATCGGCATCGAGAAGGGAAAGCCGTTCGCGCCCGATGCGCGCATGAAGAAGATCCTTACGGAAGCGGCCGCTGTCGGCCATGCCACCGCTCGCGCACTTGCCTACCGGACGCGTTTGAAAGAGTCCTATCTCTATCCAAACAGCGCTTGGTGCACACCCTTCGTGGGCGGCAGTTATCTCTTCGAACGCGATGGCGTACGACTGCTCGATGCCCGCACGTTCTTCTTCTTCTACGCTACCGGGATCACGCCGGCGATGGCGGCCAAGATCGTCGGCGTCGGCTCCCAGTATCTCGTCGCCTTCATTGATTCGAAGGGGCAGCCATTCGACGGCGGGAAGAGTTACCGGCTGCACCTGCCGCCGAACATCCCGGTGAAGGACTTCTGGTCGCTCGTGCTGTATGACAATCAGACCCGTTCGATGCTTCAAACCGACCAGCAGTTCCCGAGCATCAGCAGCCAGAAGAAAGGCGTCGCGGCCAACCCGGACGGCTCGGTAGACGTGTACTTCGCCCCCAAGCCGCCGGCCGGCAAAGAGAGCAATTGGGTGCAGACGTGGCAGGGCAAAGGGTGGAACATCATCCTGCGGCTCTACGGGCCGTTGGAGCCCTACTTCGACAAGACGTGGCGGCCAGGCGAGATCGAGGAAATCAAATGAACAGCGTCGTCAAGCAGGTGCCGCGAGCCCGAGTGGTACTCGGTGTCCCGGCATGCTTTGCGAACGTGGCAGCCGGTTTTAGGGCTTGAGCGTCCATGATGATGCTCCGACTATTGGATAACTCGGATAACGTCGCTTCGAGGACCGTTTCACGCGGGAATTCCTAATTTCGGGTCCGGAGCAGGATCGGAGTTCCGCTTTTGGCGCACAGAGCAGTCCACGCTTTTCTAGACTCGAAGGTCGGCTTGCAGCCCGACAACCCGAAAGCGGACCTTCCGCTTCCGGCCCAAGTCGGTCATTCCATGCAGGCGAAGCCGGTGTCCGTTACTGAGGGATTTCAGGCGGATGGCTTTTGTAACAACAGGGTCGGGCAGTTCGAATCCCATCGAGAGCGGCGTATCCCTTCTTGCCTTCCTGCTCGAAGTCGGAGCGGGATTTGTCGCGACCAGCGTATTTGACGATGCGAACTGTCTTTCCCGCAGCTCGCCCGCCAGATCATAAATCGAGCCGGCTTCAGGCGGCGCGAAAATGTCGTCTGCAGCGACATTCGGGGACGCGACTGCGGTTTCGAAACGCCGGCGCCCCGTCGCGATTCAGAGTGCTCTTCGCAGAGCAGGCGCGGAGCTCCTCCGAGCATGCATGTTGCCTCAACAATACTCATCACCACACAAATTGAGGAAACCCCCTTAAATGCCAGGCGACATGAGCTGAAGCGATCATTTTTCGCATAGTCGACGCCCACCGGCATAGGGCTGGTAGGTACAGTCGGACGGTCGGAAGGAGCGGTAGCTGCGTGAGCAGGCGGTGACATTGCAGGACTGCGGTGCGCCTTGGCCGTCGATCACTGCTTCTGGCGACCGAGCTCCATTTGGCGCAGGTTCGGCCATCGCCTCCCGCATGAAGTCCCGCCAAATATGCGCTGGCAAGGCACCGCCTGTGACCCCGTTCATCGGCGTATCGTCATCATTGCCCACCCATACGCCGGCGACGAGCGGTTCCGTGAAGCCGACGAACCAGGCATCGCGATTGTTCTGGCTGGTGCCCGTCTTGCCGGCTGCAAACGTGCCGGGATCCGCTCCACGTCCGGTGCCCCGCTCGACCACCAACTGCAGAAGACCGAGGAGATCGGACTGGTAGGTCGAAAGATCGACATTCGGCCTAGCTTGCGGGCCAACTCGAAACGCATTCGCCTGCCCCGCCGCCTGAAAATTGATGATGCCCCAGGGCTCAACCGGTGCCTTGCCGAGTTGGACGGATGCGTAAGCGCTGGTGAGCTCAAGCAAGTTGACTTCGGATGTACCAAGCGCCAGAGACGGCGTATTGGCAAGCGGCGCTTTGATGCCGAGCTCTCGGGCGGCGGCAATCACTTTGTCGATCCCGACCTCTTGAGCAAGCGCCACGCTGGCCGCATTCAGCGATCGGGCGAAGGCTTCGGCAAGTGTTACCCAGCCGTGATAGTTGCCGCCGTAATTTTCCGGCGACCAGCCGTTGATGTCGATTGGCGCATCGAGAATGCGGTCGGATAAGGTAAGCCCCGCCTTCAGGGCTGCGTAATAGACGAACAGCTTGAAGGTGGAGCCCGGCTGCCGCATCGCAGTGACGGCACGGTTGAACTGGCTTGCCTTGTAGTCACGCCCGCCGACCATGGCGACGACCGCGCCGTCCGGCGTCATCGCTACCAATGCGGCCTGCGATGCTCCGACCGCCTTTCCTTCACCATCGAGTGCTCTTTTGACCACCCTTTCGGCGATCTGCTGGAGCTGTGGTACCAAGGTGGTGCGCACCGTCGTCGAGCCCGGCGAGGAGCCGGCGATTTCGCTTGCCTGCGGCGAAATCCAGTCTGCAAACCAGCTTCCGGAGCGCGGTGTCGGCGTTGTCGGGTGCAGCTTGGCGAAGCTTGCTTTGGCTTCTTCAGCCTCCGGCGCGGTGATCTTGCCATTGGCCACCATCGCGTCGAGAACAACGGAAGTGCGTTGTCGGGCGCCGTCGAAATTGTCGATCGGATTCCATTGGCTCGGCGCCCGCAGCAATCCCGCCAGCATCGCCGATTCCGGCAGATTGAGTGCACCGATATCCTTGTCGAAGTAGATCCGCGCAGCGGCAGGCATGCCGGTGGCACCGGCACCGAGATAGACGCTGTTGAGATAGCGTGTCAGGATTTCCTGCTTGCCGAGTTTCCACTCCAGCCACAGGGCGATGACGACCTCCTGTATCTTTCGTTTTATTGTTCGATCGCTCTCGAGATACTGCAGCTTGATGAGCTGCTGGGTGATCGTGCTGCCGCCCTCTACCACCGACCCGGCTTGGACGTTCCGCAGGAGCGCCCTTCCGATCCCTTTGAGGTCGATGCCGAAATGATCCATGAACCGCCGATCCTCAATCGAAAGGACGGCATCGATCAGCCTCGGCGGAAATTGGTCGTATCGAGCATATGGTCCTTGATAAGGTCCCTGTCTTACCAATGGCGCGCCGTCAGCGGTTTCCAGCACGACGACGGGCTTCAACGTCCCGTCCCGGATCTCGCCCCAGGGCACATCTTTGAGTGCCCACACCAATACGCTTCCTGCAAGGATGAGGCAGGCAAGCAAGGCTAGTCCTATGGTGATTTTCCAACGGCCGGGGCGAGGCGAAGCGTTTCGGCGATAGTGCAGCGTCTTTGCAAGCAGACTGCGAATAACGCCTCCTGCTCTGACGAAAGCTGTTGCGGACCATTTGCCAAAGCTGTGTGTAGTTGATGTGGTTTCGGGTCGGATTGATGCCTTGAGTTTCGTCTTCAAATAGCGGGCGGCCGTCTTGGCCTTGGCCCCCGCCGAAATGGAGCTCGTCCGCAAATCGTGACCGAGTGCACGCAACAGATTTCGGGTTGCCTCTCTGCTTCGGCCAAAAGATCCGGCAGGCGGTCGCGCGCGCTCAGCTTCGATGGACGAGCTGGAACCTTCTGATGGCTCCGAGGGGGATGTCTCTGCCTCAGCCTTATTGGCGGCGACCTCCGAGTTTGCGGGGTGGTTAGCACCTGCGCTTGAGTCGCCGGCGTTTTCGGCTGAGGAACTGGGAGGACTCTGCATTGGTTACCGCTAGTAGGCTCTTCTTCCCGAACGTACCAAGTTTATAACGTGGATTGCTCGATGATCCATCGTAAAGCGGTTCGCGTGCATTCATTTTTTTCGCATGCCGAAATCACCCCGGTCGCGATGCGGGTGCTTGGATGGCAGCCGATAACGGGGACGTGGCCCATCTGCAGGACGCGCGGAAGACGAACTGGACGCGCTGGCGAGGCGGCTGTATCAGGAATCGCAAGGCGATGCACTTTGGATATTCGCCTACGGCTCGCTAATCTGGAAGCCTGATTTCGATGCTGCGCAGTAGCGGAAGCAGTTGATTGCCCTGGCGCTTGATCTCGGACAGGTACGGCGTGTCGGAGAGCACGAAATGCGTGATGCCGAGATCCCGATACTTGCGTAGCGAACGGGCAACGTCCGCGGCCGATCCCACCAGCCAGGTGGTGCCGGCGCCGCCGCCACCGAACCTGCCCGGCGCGGTATAGAGGTTGTCGTCAAGGACATCGCCGCGCGCGTGCAGATCGAGCAGCCGCTTCTGGCCAACCGCCACGGCCTGCCGGTGGTCGTTCCAGCCGGCGCCCTTGTTCTTTACCATCTCGGCGACCTTCGCCTCGGCATCGGCCCAGGCTTGTTCCGTGGTGTCGCGAACCAGCGTGGTGATCCGCAACCCGAACTCCAGCGGCGGCAAGTCGCGTTCGAGTTCTTTGCTCAGCGCCCTCAGCCGCCCGATCCGCTCCCGGACGCCGTCGAGGGGTTCGCCCCAGAAAAGCTGGACATCGGCCTCGGTGGCGGCCACCCGCTCGGCCGCCTCGGAGGCGCCGCCGAAATAGAGCTTGGGATGCCGCCGGTCGCCGCGGACCTCGATGCGCGGCATCGCGGTCGATCCGGTGACCCAGAAGTGCTCGCCGGCATAGGTGACATTCTCTTCCGTCCACAGTCTGCGAACCAGCCGCATAAACTCCTTGGTGCGGTCATAACGATGGGCCTGGTCGCCTTCGCTGTCGCCGTAGGCGGCAAGGTCGTCCTGGCCAGACACGATGTTGACGCGCACGCGCCCGCCGGACAAATGGTCGAGCGTGGCGGCAGCAGTCGCGAAGTTTGCCGGCCGCCAATAGCCAGGGCGGACCGCGATAAGTGGCTCGAAGGTGGTGGTGCGCGCGGCAAGCGAAGTCGCCACCGTGAAGGTGTCGGGTCTGCCCCAGCCGGTGCCGATGAGCGCGCCCTTCCAGCCGTGTTCCTCCAGCGCCTTTGCGTGGGTGGTTAGCCTCTCCAGGCTGTTATGGTTCTCGACGCTGGAATCGCCACGATGGCCGGCTTTGACGTCGTTCGGGATATACCAAAGAAATTCGGACGGATTGCTCATGCTGTCTGCCTGCTGATCTCTATGAGTTTTGGACGCGAGTTCTCAGCCGGCAGTGCTGGATTTTCGACTCGTGAAGCTTAAGGCCAGGACGGCGAAGATCACTGTGCCCGTTCCCACCTGCTGCCAGTAGAAGTTGAGATCGGTCAGCAGCAGACCGTTGGCGATGATGCTGAGCAGCAATACGCCGAGAACAGTTCCAGCTACGTTCGGCCGCCCCAGCGGGCTGAGCGTCGTGCCGATGAAGGTGGCACCGATCGCATTCAGGAGAAACGCATTGCCCGAGGAGGGGATGTAGACGGTGACCGTCGCCGTTAGGATCAACCCGGCAACGGCAGCTATCAGTCCGACCAGAATGAAGGTCATTGCGACATGGCTACGCGAGGCGACGCCGGAATATCGGACCACACTCGGCTGAACGCCGATCGACAGGACGACGCGGCCGAAGCGCGTACGGGCAAAAACGATCGCCGCTGCGGCAATGATTACGACGGAAACCGCCAGCGGCACTGGGAAGCCGCCAATGGTGCCATGGCCAAGGTAGCGGAACGATTCCGGCACACCCGTTGGCGGCAGATAGACCGGATTGCCGCCATTGGTCAGAAGCTGCTGGATGCTGCGGCCAATGAACAGCGTGCCGAGCGTCGCCAGGAAAGGCGATACGCCGATGCCCGAGATCAGAAGCGCGTTGAAGGCGCCGACCAGCGCGCCCGCACCCAATCCGGCGGCCGCAGCGAATACTACCGATTGGCCCGCAAGCACGAGGGACACGAAGGCGAAGCTCGCGAAATCGGCCGCCGTTCCGACCGAGAGATCAATCCCGCCCAATGAGACGGCAAAGGTCATGGCGATGGAAACGATGGCGAGAAGCGTGAAGTTATTGACCAACACACTCTGCAGGTTCGCAAGCGTCAGGAAAGTGGGCGTTGCGATGGAGAATGCTGCGAAGACGGCGACCAGCGCCAGGATCAGCCCGTAGCGTACCAGGCTGCCGGCGATAGCGCGGGGCAAGCTGGCGGCAGCGGGAGTGGAGGTCTGGAACGACATGGTCAGCTCTCCTGTTTGCGCAGCAGCGTGGTGGCGGAGACGACGATGAGAATGAGGACGCCCTGGACGCCGCTCACCAGCGTGCTCGAAATATTCAGAAGCTGGAAGCCGTTGACCAGAAATCCGACCAGCAGAGCGGAGAGCAACGTGCCCGTGACAGTCGGCACCAGCCGGCGCGAGAAGACCGAGCCAAGCAGAGCCGTTACGACCACCGGCAGCAGCATCTCGCCGGAGCCAGTCGTGCTGCCGCTGAGATAGGAAACGGAGAGGATGCCCGCTATGCCGCCGGAAATGCCGCTTGCGATGAACGCTCCCGCCAGCAATCTGCGAAGCGGCAGGCCCGCGGCGCGCGCCGCGTCCGGAAATTCACCGACGGCATAAAGACGCAAGCCAAGCGGCGTGTACTGCACGACGGCAGCCGTAATCACCGTAAAACCGAGCAGGTAATAGGCGAGAACGGGGATGCCGAGGGAATCCGACGCGGCAAGCATCGCGAGGAGCGGTGTCGAGGCAGGAAGAACGGTATTCTGCGTCAGCACCAATTCGAGGCCGGCGACCACGTTCATCACGGCAAGTGTGGCGAGCAAAGGCACGATGCCGGCGACGACGACAGCAAGCGCATTGATTGTGCCAATCAGCGCGCCGGTGAGAAGCGACGCCGCCACAGCCACCGCGTCACCGTAGCCAAGTTGGGTCAGGCTGGCATAGACGGCGGCGCTCAAACCCATATTGGCCGCAAGGGAAAGGTCTATCCCGCCTTTGACGACATTGGAGCCGCCTGCAATCAGCACGATGGTCAGCCCGATAGCAAGCACGCCTGAGATCGTCGATTGCCCAAGCACGTTGCCGATATTGCCGATGCTGAGGAAATAAGGGGCCGTCAGCGAGAAGACCACCAGGATGGCCGCAAAGGCGATCAGGGATCCGTATCGCAATGCCGCGGCAGCCACGCTGCCGGCCTGACGTCGATTCGGTCCCGCAGGTTCGAAACTCATGGGCGGCGCAAGCTCTACATCAGCCGACATGGCGCAATCCCTCCGAGGATCCGGTGGATTCGGCCAGGACTTCATCCGCCGTGGTGTCTGATGATTTAAATTCTCGCACTATGCGGCCGCGGAAGAGAACCAGTATTCGATCGGTGATGCCGACGAGCTCAGGCAAATCGGAAGAAAGCACGATAATGCCGGCGCCTCGGGCGGCGAGTTCGCCGATGATGCTGTAGATTTCGACCTTCGAGCCGATATCGACGCCCACAGTTGGTTCATCGAGAAGATAGACCTCCGATTGCCGGCTCAGCCACTTGGCGATCGCGACCTTTTGCTGATTGCCGCCCGACAGCGTCAGCAACAAGGCATCCCGACTACTAGTCTTGACCTCAAGCCGTTTGATCAAGCTATCGGCTTCATCCTGTTCGCTTTTTCGATCGAGGAAACCGAAGCGGGTGAAACGCTCCAGGCTGGAAAGGCTGATGTTTTCCTTCACGCTGAGGTCGAGCGCTATCCCATGGCGGCGTCGATCTTCCGGCACAAGCGCAAAATTGTGGTCTGCGGCATGGGTCGGATTGGAGAAACGCGCCGCCCTGCCATTGACCTCGATGCTGCCGGACGCCGGGTTCTCCAGGCCGAAGAGCGTTCGGACGAGTTCTTTTGCGCCGGAACCCAGCAGGCCGGTGATACCGAGCACTTCGCCGCGCCGAAGTGTAAAGGTGATATCGCTGTATTTGCCCGGCGCGCTGAGCTGCTCGACCCTGACGATTTCATCGCCGAACGCGACCTGCCTTTTGGGAAACATCTCCTTGATGTCCCGTTCCACCATCAGCCGGGCAATCGCTGCGGCGGACGTGCTTTTGATCGGCAGGGAAGCCACATCGAGCCCGTTGCGCAGCACGGTGACATGATCGCAGAGATCCTCGATCTCGTTCAGGTAATGGGAAATGTAGAGAATGGTGACGCCTTCATCCCGAAGACGGCGGATTAACCGGAACAGGATGTCCGCCTCACGGCGAACGAGCGCCGCTGTCGGCTCGTCGAAAACAAGCACTTTCGGCCGGTTCAGAAGCGCGCGGGTGATTTGCACGATCTGCTTTTCGGCGGTCGAAAGCTCACTGATCAAGGCGCCATTCGGAAGCCGAACCCCGAAATAATCGTCGAGGATTTCGGATGCACGGCGCTGCATTAGCCTGCGATCGAGGAACGGGGTTCCAGCAATCCGTGGCTCGCGACCAAGGAACAGGGTCTCCCCGACCGTGAATGTCGACACCAGCAGGCGGTCTTGATGGATGAAGTGGATGCCGAGTTCTTCGGCAAGATGGGGTGTCAACCTGTCGACATATTCGCCCTCGATCTCGATCGTGCCCCCGTCGGGATGATGGAGACCGGCGAGCAATTTGATCAGCGTCGACTTGCCCGCGCCATTCTGGCCGACAAGACCGTGGATGGTTCCGCGCTTGACGATCAGTGACGCCCCCGCGAGTGCCTGCGCCCCGCCGAAGTGCTTGAAGATCCCCTCGAAGCGGATGATGTCATCTCGCGCCTTGACCGGCTGCGTGACCGAAATGGCCGTCATATCAATTTCTCCCGACACCGCACCAATAGTAAGCGATCCGGGAATTGCCCGGATCGCGATTGAGTGGCGTCAGCCGATGCCGAGTTTCTTGACGACGTCCGAAACATTGTCCTTGTTGGCCAGTAAGGCCGGGACATAGGTCTCGCGCGGCAAGCTTTCTCCAGCAAGCAGTCTTGCGACGTTGCGGATCGCCGTGCGGCCGATTTCCGCCGGCTGCTGCGCTACGTCGGCGCCGGCCGGAGAGCTTTTGTCGGCGATAAGCTGCAGAACTTCCGGGCTGCCGTCGACGCCGTATGTGCGGATCTCGGTTCTGCCGGCAGCCGTCAATGCCTGGGTCGCCCCTAGCTGCGGAATGTCCCAGGCCGACCAGATTGCCTTTATCGATCCTTTTTCCGGATACTTGTTCAGGATTGCGGTGATCTGCGCAAAGGCGTCCTGAACGGTGTTGGGAATGACGTCGCGCAATTCCGGCTGAAGGATCTTTACCTTCGGGAAATATTTGACCACGTTCACCAATTGGTCATAGCGGATCGCGCAAGGCGTCACGCCATAAAAGCCATTGAAGACGACAATATTGCCTTCGCCGCCGATGTCCGAGACAAGCTGCAGGGCAAGATCCTTGCCGATGCCCCAATTGTCGGACGTGGTGTTGTTGAGCGAATTGGTAGAGCCGACATCGACCGTCAGCACGGGAATGCCGGCATCGCGCGCCTTTTTCAGCCAGGGATCGATGACGCTCAACGTGCCGAGAATCTGGACGATTGCATCCGGCTTTTGGGCGATCAGCGTCTGTAGCTGCGAGACGAGCTTGCCGTCGTTACGCCCGGCATCCACCGCGATCGGCTCGCCGCCGAGGCGCTTTACCTCGGCAATCTGTGCATTATAGGCCTGAAGATCGAAGAAGTGATCGGTGCCCGTTGCGCTGATGGCGATGCGCTTTCCCTTGAGAGAAAGTTCACCCTCCGCAGAGGCTGGCTTTTGCCCCACAAGGGCAGCGCCGGCAATGGCGGCCCCCATCGCAGCAGACAGTTTCAACAAGTCCCGTCTTCCGAGGCCGCTTTCAGATTTTTCGATGCCCATAGGTAACCCCTAAAATAATAATGTCTATAGATTATGTGCATTAAAAGGGATGAGGAGATACGAATTTCCAAAATAAGCGGATACCGAGGAAAAGAACCTGCATCAGCACGGCGAACATGCTGCTTGAGACGCGTGAGATCAGAAATCAGAATCTCTTCGGCGCCCGAACTTCACGCGGTCGAGTGGGCTCGGAGCCGCCTCGCCTGAGAACATCGTGCGGATCGGTTTTCGCTGACGATGCCTTGAAGGTCCATCGATCTTGTGAGCCGAGCAACCGAGCAGCGAGCCACATCGGAGCCTTCACGCTTGAAGCCATCCAACGAACCCATCAACGCCAATTACGCACTGAAGGAAAAGACGTCCTCGTGCGATCTGGCAGCTTTGGCAGACGTAGTTGCGATCCTGGGATCAAACATCATGGTCGGACGCCCAGTTTCGGAGAGCACGAGGGAAATTCGCAGCAGATTGTCCCTTCCGCGGGCAATTCATCTTCGGAAAATGGGCGGTTTTCCCAAACCGAATCCAGCACCTTCGACGGTCCCTGGAACACAGCCATCACCCAAACTAGGGGCTCATCCCAATCGGCAATGAGATATTGACCAAGGCTCGTTTTCAGTTCATACCATTGAATGGTAAGGGGATTCTAATATATCGTTCGGCGACTAACTGCGACGGGGGTTCGTGTGGCAGTTATCTCAGTTCAGTGCCTGATTTGCGTTCCTCTGGTTCTATCCGTGGTGTTCTTGGCAGTGGCCGAGGATAACTTTGCGGGTCACGCAAAGAAGGTGTCCAATCCGATAGCATTGCTGATCCGCATGCCTTTCCAAAATGACATTTTTGGGGGACACACCGTCTATGGCTGGGATTGCCTTTTGGCGTCGCGATGTGGGTCGAACGAATGCATGAGGGGTGGAAGCACGATTTGAATCGCCGGCAAAGAGCCGGCTGATCTGGGGGGACAAGACTATGAAATACCATGTCGGCTATGTTGCTGTTCTTTTGGGCGCAATGACAGCTTGCGGCCCGCTGGAGGCGGCGGATCTGACGCCACTTCTGAACCCGCAGGCACCATCGATCGAGACCCAGAGTGGATGGACTTTTACGTTTGCCCCTTATTTTTGGGGCGCGAGCATGTCCGGAGACGTGGCGCAGTTCGGCCTTCCTGAGGTTCATGTCGACGCAAGCTTCGGCGATCTCTTCGAGAACCTTGATTTTGCCATGATGGCCATTGGCGAAGCGCGCTACGACCGCTTCAGCATCTTCGGCGACATCATGTACACTAAACTCTCCAATGACGCCCACACGCCGAGGGGCATCATCGTGAACAATGTCGAGGTTACCTCCAAGACCTTTGCGGGGCTGCTCGGCGTAGGCTACTCGGTCCTTGACGGCCCTGACGGTCATCTCGACGTCGTGGGAGGCGCCAGGCTCTGGTCCGTTGACACCAATATATCTTTCAACGGCGGGTTTCTCGACGGGATCTCCCAAGACGACAGCGCCACCTGGGTGGACGCCCTGGCCGGCGTCAAGGGTAGCTATTTCTTTACACCGAAAGTCTACCTGACGGGCTGGGGCCTTGTCGGCGGCGGCGGCGCAGATATCGATTGGGATGTCATGGCAGGGCTCGGCTACAAGTTCAACGATACCATCTCCGCCGTCGCCGGTTATCGCGCTCTCGGCGTCAATTATCGCAATGACGGCTTTATATTCGACGTGGTTCAGCAAGGACCTATTTTGGGGCTTGCGATCCGATTCTGAAATATCAATCCTCGCGGTCCGCTCCAGTCCCAGATCCATGCTTGCAGTTGATCGTCTGGTCTCGAGACGAGCATACAGTTGCGATATCGACACAAGCTTCGAATGACGGAGTTGCGCAGAACTCCGTCATGCTGCGGTCAGCCTTCGAGGTTCGTAACGGTGGAACCTTGCCATTCCCCTTAAGGCTCCAAAACGGCTTCGGCTTGTTAGAAATGAACGCCGGCAACAAAAAATCCAAGCCGTACTCACACGCCAGCAACGCTGTATATCCGCCAAGGAGGTACGAATGCGGCCCCCTTGGCGTTACAGCATGCGCACTGCGATACGTTTCACTTTCTCACTACCGGTTATTGCGCAGCAAGTGGAGATGCTGCGATTGCTTCACTGACCGGCGGCGGGTTCCACTTGCCCGTCAGCGCGTCGGGCTTGGGTGCGTAGAGCCGCATTGTCAGGTTGTACGCCCCTTTGGGCGCTGGCAACCAGTTCCATTCCTTGTCCTTGCCTGGGCTCTCGTTCTGGAAATAGAGATCGAGCGAGCCGTCGGCGTTATACTTGAACGGCATCCAACTGCTGACTGCGAAGCGGTTGAGGGAATTGGCGACCTGAAATCCGTTGTCGTCATACAATGTCACAGACCAGAAGGCTTGGACTGGCGGAATTTGATCCTTGTCAAAGTGGATCGTATAGTTGTTTCTGCCGTCAAGCGGGTGGCCATTTTCGTCAGCAAGGTTGAGCGGATAGATGGCGTCTTCGGGCAGGTTGGCGCCGAGGCCCTGCTGCGCAACGATAGCGCGCTTCAGGTAGTAATTGCCATAAACACCCATCGTGTCGGTATTCATCGACCAGCCATTGGCGACGCGTGCCAGCGTCTTCACCTTCCAGGCCATCAGCGCCTGAGCGTCTTGTGGAACTGTCTCGAGTGCCTTTTGGACGACTGTATCTGCTTTGGAAAGATCGAAGCTCTTGCCCGGCTCAATGCCGATCTTCTTCATTCGGGCAATTATGGGCTCATCGGTGACATGCGGCGGATGGAGCTTCAGGAGCTCGGCAGCGTAGGCGAAATAAGCTCCTGCCGAGGCGGTATCGACCTGGGTCTTGGGTGGTGTCTTCATATCCACCGACGGGTCGATTTTCACCTCCACCGGTTTTGCATCCTTTCCCCACTGCGAAAGCAATGTGACAGTGTAACCATCTTGGATCTTATGAACGGCGTCATAGTCTGGCGGTCCGTCGGTCTTTGTCCGTCCGATGACCCAGACATAGGGTGTCGGCGCATCGATCCGCTGGGTTCCTGCCGGCAGCTTGAACTCATTGAACCCTTCACGGAGATCGGGCCGCCAGCCGGGACGGGCAATCAGGAAATGGCCGACCGCAGTTCCAGTGGTCCGCCAGCCCGGTGCCGCAAACACGTCCGTCCACATGTCGAGCATGGGCAGCAAGTAGAAGCGTCCGCCGGTGTCGGGGACCGAAACCACGACCGGTTCTTTCGTCAGATCAAGCCAGGCGCTCGAATATAGAGTGTCAAAATTCGGCCGGACCACCACCTTCATGTCCGCGGGAGGGAATTCGAGGATGTTGTTGAACTGATTGGACGGGCCGCCGATCGCACCTTTTTTGGCATCGGCGTTGGTCAGTTGCTTCCGGGTGATGTCCATTGATAGCAGTGGATAGAAATACACGTACGCGTCCACGCCTATCGCATGGGCTTCCTCTTCGGTGATGGTGTTCGCATCTGCCGCGCCGATCGAAAAGGCCGTAAGGCCAATAGTGAGAAAAGCGACCGGTCTCAGTTTGCAGAACAGGTTTCTGTCGTCATTCGCCAATGCACGCATTGCGTCCTCCTGTTGTTAAGATCAGGTGAAATGCGAACGGACCTGTTGATGTATCCCCTGTGCACATAGCTCCCCAGCTACGTGACGAATCGAATTATAAAGAGAAAACTAAACTTAGGATAGTTACTCTAATACCGGAGGCAGATAACTCATATGGGTGCAACCGACGACGGAAATCGCTGAAGGCAACCCCGGACGAAGGTCGTCAGCAGGGGGCCAGCACTGGAATTTGCGTCCAGCAAAAGACATCCAACGAATGGTGTTAAGAAGTGCTTGGATTGATGCCATCGTCTCCGGCCTTATCTCGCTTGCTCGGTTCGCTCTCGTTCTTCGCCGCGACATCGACGCCATTCGCAATGCAATCGACCTCCCGTGGAGCAATGGCCAAGCACAAGCTCATATCAACCGTTTGAAAACGATCAAGCGTGCAACGCACGGCAGTGCTGGCTCAGAGTTTCTCAGGGTACGGATGATGCCGATCAAAAATGCCGAACACCACGCAAATTGAGAAAGATCACTAACGGCTAGAGATGGCGTTGACGACGACCGATGGTTTGCGCTAACGTTAGCAAAAATGGAGATCGAAATGAGAATTTTGCGATACGAGGCGGCCGATGGGATTCACTATGGTGTCGATAGCGGCGGCGGCAGTATCGTGCGGATCGCTGGAGAGCCATTCAGCGAGATAAAAGGAACTGGAAAGGTGGACGATCTGTCCACGGTTCGCTTACTATGCCCAGTCAACCGTCCCCGCATTTTTGGAGTGGCATACAATTATCGAGAACATACCAACGAGTCAGGGAAAGAGCAGCCTTCACTTCCGGTTTTGTTCATGAAGCCTAGCACCGCAGCGAGCGGCAACGGAGATGGGATCGAATTCCCGCGAGACGGTGAAATCGTACATTACGAGGCTGAGCTAGTCGCGATCATTGGCAAGGGTGGTCGGCACATCAGCAAGGACCAGGCACTGAGCCACGTCCTTGGATATACATGCGGCAACGACATCAGCGATCGCATCATACAGCGTCAGGAAAGCAAGTTCGGCTGCCTTTTGGCCGGGAAAGGATACGACACCTTTGCGCCCATGGGGCCGGCGATCGTAACCGACCTTGATCCCACAAATCTCGACGTCATTCTTCGTCAAAATGGTGCGGTGAAGCAGTCCGGAAACACAAGGGATCTAGTTTACTCAGTGGCTGACATCGTTGCTTATTTGAGCCGGTTCATGACGCTTTTGCCAGGCGATGCTATCATGACGGGCACTCCTGCCGGGGTAGGCCCCATCAGTCCGGGTGATGATCTCGAAGTGGAGATCCCCGGCATCGGCATTTTGAAGAATCCAGTTGTACTTGCCGCGCATCGAGCCATGCTTGAGAGCGTCCAAGGTGTGCATGGCAACCCGCGCCCATTTCACGCGCGGTCGGCTCGCTTCAGCCGTGGTGAGGACTCCCAGAAAGCAAATTAGAACGAGACCTTTCGGGATTTGTTTAGGAAAAGAAGCGATTGATCCCGGGTGACTCGATGTTAGTAATGCAAACGTTAGCGCATAACGGGTCAATTTTCGCGGTGGCCTTCGTTGTGGCACTTGACCAATAGTGATCTTCGATGACAACCCAAGGGTGGAGTAATGGCACGAGTTAGATATGTTCCGAATTCAGAACTGGCAGACACGCACGCGGCGCTCAATGAGCGCCTGCTGAAGGAAAGGAAGGTGCCGACAGGGAACATTTTCCTTGCACTCGCAAATGCACCAGCAATTTTGAATGACTTCCTGACCTACGCCAATGCTGTTCGTGCTTCTGACCTCAGTCCGAAGCTGAGAGAGATGGCGATCCTTACGGTAGGTTACTGCACCAACTCGGAATATGAGATCGTTCATCACCATTCGCATGGTCTGAAGGCAGGACTCACCGAGGAGCAGTTCCAAGCTATCCCTGAATTCGAGACCTCGGACTTATTCACGGAAGAGGAAAGGGCGGTGATGGCTTTCGCGAAGGACTCGACCCTGCATGTCGATGTTTCCGACGAGGTTTGGAACGGTATCGCGAAATTCCTTTCCGAGAAGCAATTGGTCGAATTGGCAATTAATGTCGCGTGGTACAATTCCGGCGTACGGTTGATGGGCGCGTTGAAAGTAGATCTTGAGGACTCCTACAAGAAGTAGGGACCTGAGATCACCATCGAGGCCTTTACTTTGCTCTGGTCCTTAAAGCGGCCTCTCCTCAAGATCGCAGTGGCGGATGAGGGGCCGTCCGGAGAAAGAGGTGTGGTCGTATGGCGGACGGCCCCTTTTTCCCCATGGCCTTGAAACGTGGGGAAATGACGCCGTCATTGCTTCGATGGGGTCGCCGTACTGCCACGAACAATCAATTGAGGCGGAGAGATGAAGCTGTACGGCTTGCTAAGGTCAGACTTATTCTGAAGGTGATGCAAAAACCAAAGTCCGCAAGCCGTTGCCAACTCCGAAACAGGTAGCTGTACGGTGGTCAATCCTGGACCCCACCACCGGTACCCGAGCTCATCTCCGAATCCGATGACGGAAATGTCTTGGGGGATGCTTAAAGCTTGGTCCTGGAGTTCATCAATAACTCCTGAGGTGTTTTGTACCGCACCGATCACGAGCGCCGTGGGTCGATCCTTTAAGGAAAGTAGGCGACGCACGGCCTCCCGTCCGAATTCGGGCGAGGAGGGCGCGCCAAGCTCCTCACGAACGGTGATCGCTTGACCGGAGCTTTTTACGGCCTCCCGGAAACCCTGCACGCGAGCCGCGCCAGTGGGCAGTTCTTCCGTGCCGCCGATGTAAGCGATCCGTTTGTGACCTTCATTGATGATATGTTCAGTACTCTCGTAAAGTGCCCGTCGGTCATCAATCCCAAACCATTGGTCACCGAGCAGTGGTGCCTTTCGCAGCAATTGGATGTGAGGCGTCATCTTCAGGATTCGCGCAGAATCGGGATGAGGTTTTGCGCTCGGGACCAGAATGATCCCCGCAACGTTGGCGCTAGTAAGTTCCTTGATGTGACGAAGCTCATGCATTCTGTCGTCATCGGTTTCGCACAAAGTCAGTTGGTAATTCGCCGAAAGAAGGCACCGCGAGAGAGCGTGTGCAATAGTCGAATAAAAGCTGTTTCTGATATCTGGAACGATCAGCCCAACGAGATTACTCTGAACCCCGCGCATCATCCGTGCAGCACGATTGGCAACGTACCCCGCTTGCGCTGCAGCTTCATTCACCTTTCGCTTCATCTCGGCGCTGATACGTCGATCGTCGGCAAGAGCGCGACCGACGGTTGAGGGTGAAACTTGCAGTATGGCGGCGATGTCTTTAATTGTTACCATTGTGTTTGGCTCGAATGATCACTTTCGCCAACGATAGCATTGGCGTCGCAGTTGTCAAACTCCGAGATCGCAGACGTTTCTGCCAAATTGAACTAATCTAATTTTCGCCCCGGATACTGAAGCTCGGTATCGAGTTGCGATTCTAAACTAGTAGATTTCTCATAGATTTGATCTCACTTTCTGGGATTTTTTCGTCCCGCGTCGATGCGCCCGCAGCGAAGAGGCAGCGAATTAGCCTCTTGAACGCCGTTGACACGGAGGCTTCGCTGTGGGATGAATATCTATGCTAACGTTAGCGCAATCGGGAGGAGGCATAACGTATGGATATTCTGGTGTTCCCGGAGTCGACCATCGTGTCCACAGAAGGACGTGGATCCCGATGACTCTTGCTCTTTTCTTGCAATCCGCTGTCGGTGGCGTCTTGCTGGGTGGGATCTATGGCCTGCTGGCGATGGGCCTCAGCCTGAGCTGGGGGCTGTTGAAGCTTGTGAACCTCAGCCATTTCGCGCTGGCGTTCCTTGGCGCTTACCTGACCTACCAGCTCGGGACCGTCTATGGCATCCCGGCATATTTGAGCGCTCTTCTGATCGCGCCGCTGTTCTTCGCGCTCGGAGTTGCGTTGCACAGCTTGTTCGTGCGCTTCAAGGTGAAGGAATTCGCCTCTCTCTTGGTGACGTTCGGCGTCACGATCCTGATCGAGTCGCTGATCCAATGGATCTGGTCGGCTGACTTCCTTCGCTATGAAACACCCTATGCCCAGAGCACCATCCGGCTCGGACCGATCTTCGTGCCCGTATTGGATCTTTCAGCGTTTGTCTGTGCAGGGGTGCTTGCCACAATGGCCTGGTACGCGTTGAACAAGACCATGCTCGGCAAGGCCCTGCGTGCCGCTGCCCATGACGCCCCCGTAGCGTCGGCTTTTGGGATCAATTCCACCCGCGTCTCATACATTCTAGCCGGCTTTTGCTCAGCTACGGCCGGCATCGCGGGTGTCTTCATTGCCCTGATTGGAACTTTGGCTCCATCTCAAATCGAGGCCTGGATTGGGGTCGTATTTGCCGTCGCCATCATTGGAGGATTGGGCAGCCCTATCGGCGCGCTGGGTGCCGGTATGCTGATTGGCGTGGCCGAGAGCCTTACCATGTCCGTCGTCAATCCCGCTTGGGCGCCGCTCGTCGCATTCAGCGTGCTCATCGTCATCCTCTTGCGCAAACCGGTGATTTGACCATGAAAAAGCTTCTAATCACAGCGCTGGGCGTGGCGATTTTGGCCTCGCTGCCTTACTTGGGAATGGCGGATTACTACCTGTCCTACCTGTACATTATCTTCTTCTGGGTCGTGCTGGCAACGAGCTGGGGCATCCTGAGCGGTTACACGGGCTACTGGAGTTTTGGCCACGCCGCATTTTTCGGGATTGGCGTCTACACAACGGCCACGCTGGCGACGCAGTTGTCATGGCCCTTCGTCGCGACGATACCTGCTGCGGCACTGCTTGCGGCCGCAATTGCCGTGCTGATTGGCTTGGTTGTCTTTCGCTCCGGAGCTTTGCGCGGCGAGTTCTTCGCGCTGCTGACGCTGTCGGTAACGTTTGTCATCGCGGCCATTGTGTCGAACACTGCGCTGGACTCGGGCACCGGCGTATTCCTCTCAGGGATCGAAATCCCGATGATCGGCGTGACGGCGTCTGGCTCCCTCTACATGTTCGGGCTTATCGCGGCTCTTGCTGCGCTGGCGACGTCCTACATCATCTTTCACAGCAAATTCGGTCAGGGCTTGCTTGCAATCCACGACGATGAAGACGTCGCAGAGGTGAAAGGCGTTCCGACGTTTCGCTATAAGCTGATGTCGTTTGCCGTCTCGTCGGCGCTTGCCGGCGGAATGGGTGCGATCCATGCCGTATATGTAGGCTACGTCACGGTTGGCGAGACGTTTGCGGTGACCGTTCCTCTCTATGTCGTGCTCATGAGCATTCTTGGCGGCGCTCGCCATTGGGCTGGACCCGCAATCGGCGCAGTCATCATCACCGTGCTGCAGAGCGCTATCGTCAGCGGTGCCCATGCGGAATTCGGCCGCGCGGGCGTGGCTCTTGCGCTGATAGTTGTAATCCTGGTGCTGCCGTCTGGCATTGTTCCCAGCCTTATTCGCAAGTTCGCCGCCAATCGCAAAGAAACTGGAGCACCGGAGGCAGCCGCTCAGGCTGCTATTGAGCTCCCGCCTTCAACCGCGTCAGATTCCGGTTCGGTGCTTCTGAAGTGCGAAGATGTCACGAAATCCTTTGGCGGTATCCGTGCCTTGACTGGAGTAACCCTGGACGTCCGGCGGGGCGAAATCCTGGCCCTGGTTGGGCCAAATGGTTCCGGCAAGTCCACACTGATCAACATGATCAGCGGCCACTACTCCATGACCTCCGGTAAGATCACACTGGAAGGCGAGGAGATTTCCGGTCGATCACCGCATCTGATCGCGCAACAGGGCGTGGCGCGAACTTACCAGATCCCGCGCCTGTTCGATAATCTCACCGTCCTCGAAAACATTCGGCTCTGCGCGAAATTTGGCAGCGCGGATCGCATGGGCGTGGCTGCGGTCGACGCAGTCACCAGGGAAGCGCTCGCCTTCACTGGCCTGGCTGACAAGGCCAACGTGCTTCCCGAGGCCTTGAACCTGCATGATAGAAAGTTTGTCGAATTCGCCAGAGCGCTGGCCGCAAAACCACGCCTGCTCCTGCTTGATGAGGTGCTTTGTGGCTTGAACCCAGCCGAGGTCGACCACGCAGTCGAAATGATCAAGCGTATCAAGGCTGGCGGTACGGCGATCATCTTCGTTGAACACCTCATGCGTGCGGTTGTCGCGCTGGCGGACCGTGTCGCGGTGCTGGATCAAGGCAAAGTTCTGGCGCTTGGGCATCCAAGCGAAACGATGAGAGATCCAGCAGTGGTCAGCGCATATCTGGGAGGCAGTTATGCTGCTTGAGGTCGATAAGATCGAGGTTGGCTACGGAGATGCGATCGCTCTGTGGGACCTGTCTATCAGTGTAAGGCCAGGCGAGATCGTTTCCGTCGTCGGCCCGAACGGAGCAGGGAAGAGCACGCTGGTAAATGCCATCGCCGGAATTCTTCGGCCGCACAAGGGAAAGATCGTTATCCAGGGTAACGACGTTTCCAAAGTGCCCAGCCATCGGGTCTGCGACTACGGCATAGCAGTCGTCCCGGAAGGGCGCCGGCTCTTCACCGCGATGACGGTCCTCGACAACCTGTTGCTCGGTGCGTACCGCTCGATCGCTCGGGCTGATCGCGATGCTACGCTCGCTGAGGTGTTTCAGCTTTTCCCTGTTCTGAAAGAGCGCCAGGATTCATTGGCGGGCTCCTTGTCGGGTGGGCAGCAGCAAATGGTTGCGATCGGCCGTGGCCTGATGGCCAAGCCGCGCGTGCTGCTCATGGACGAGCCGTCGCTCGGGCTGTCGCCTTTGATCGTCGGGGAAATGTTCAAAATCATCCAGATGATCAATGAGCGAGGCGTAGCCGTGCTGCTTGTCGAGCAGAACGTGAACAAGGCGCTTGAAATTGCCCATCAGGCCTACGTGATCGAGCAAGGCCGCGTGACGGCATCCGGAGCGCCTGAGATTCTCATCAATGATTCAAGCATCAGGGAGGCGTATCTTGGTATCTGAAAATTCGAGCGGGGGAGTTCCCGTGCATGTTCGACGCGTCGTGACGGAGCATTGCAGTCAGGGCGTTGCCAGGTTCGCCCAAGACGGCGCCGTTCCGCGTACGGACATATTCAGAACGATCCCTGGATTGGTGTCGCGGATGGTCTGGTCGACATCGACTTCCACGGCCGTCCCATTTAACGGACACGATCCAACTCCGCTGGTGACAAGCTTCGTTCCTCAGCCCGGCGAAACGCGCTTTTTAGTGCTAACGTTCCCGCCAGATGCTGTTTTTATGTCTCCGGATTTCGATGGCCCGGCGGCCAGGGCGGAGAATCTGGCGGTCAGCCCAGGTTTGGCCGAACGCTTCCAGCCGGATGGCAAACATCAAACTCCCACCGTCGATTATGGCATCGTTCTCGACGGCGAAATCTGGATGGAACTCGACGATGGCAATGAGACCCGCTTGGGTCAGTTCGACGCCTTCGTGCAGAACGGAACGCGTCACGCCTGGCGAAATAAAAGCGACAAACCGGCAAGCATCGCCGTGGTGCTGGTTGGCGCAAGAACCCCCGAAACAACGGATTACGATGACGGCCTGTGAGCCTCAATGATCCAAAATCTCAATCCGACTTTGTGGACCAACTGAACATGACCAACACCGAAATCAGAAAAGTGCAGGGCCGTCGCGTCTGGGATTCCCGTGGCAGGCCCACCGTTGAGGTAGAGATCGAGCTGGCGTCTGGCGCGATCGGCAGGGCCATCGCACCTGCCGGCGCATCGACCGGCACCGGCGAAGCTCTAGACCTTCGTGACGGCGGCAGCGCCCTTGCTGGCTTGGGCATCAATAAGGCCTTGGGCGCCGTCAACGGTGAAATCGCCAAGTTGCTGGTTGGCCGGGATGCCAAAGATCAAGTCGAGCTGGATCGTGCAATCATCGAGCTGGATGGCACCCCAAACCGGAGCAGATTGGGTGGAAATGCGTCGGTAGCAACGTCGATGGCGCTGCTTCACGCGGCAGCGGCCGCGGCCGATCAACCGATCTGGCGGTATCTCGCGGGCTCCGACACGGGAATTACCATGCCGCTCCCGGAAATCCAGATTTTCGGAGGCGGAGCGCACGCAGCGCGCCGGGTAGACGTCCAGGATTTCATGATCATGTGCCCTGCTGCCTCGACTTTCTCGGAGGCTTTGGAGTGGACTGCTGAAGTTTACCGCGCGGCAGGCGACATCATGAAACGCACCGGCAAGCTCCAGGGCGTGGCGGACGAGGGAGGCTACTGGCCTGCCTTTACCAGCAATGAAGAGGCTCTTGATGCCTTGGTGCGTTCGATCGAGGCTGCCGGTCTGAAGCCAGGCGGCCAAGTTGCGATATCACTGGACATTGCGGCCTCCGAATTCGGTCGCGGCGGCAAGTATTCGCTGGCACTGGAAGATCGGCAGCTCGATACGGCCGAGATGATCGACATGCTTGGCGACTGGTTGAAGGCCTATCCAATCGTCTCCATCGAGGATCCGCTCGCCGAGGACGATCCGGATGGGTTCAAGGAATTTACCGCGCGCTACGGCTCCAGATGCCAGATCATCGGCGACGACTTTTTCGTGACGAACGCGGCGCGGGTAACCGAAGCGATCAAGGATAAAAGCGCCAATGCGGTTCTGATCAAGCCGAACCAGGCGGGCACGATCACAGAGACGTTCGATGCGCTCTCCGTTGCCAAGAAGGCGGGTTTTCGGACGATCGTTTCGGCCAGATCCGGTGAGACGGAAGATGTAACGATCGCCCATCTGTCGGTCGGGTGGGATGCCAAGCAGCTCAAGGTCGGATCCTTCTCCCGTTCCGAACGGATGGCCAAGTGGAACGAGGTTCTCCGGATCGAGGAGGCCCTCGGAAAAGAGGCTTCGTTCGCCGGATGGTCGGCGCTGGACTTGGCTGAAAAGCCAGCCGCGGCTGCCGCTGTAGGTTAGAATTTCGATGGGCCGGCTGCGGGTCTCGCTCAAAAACAGGCGTTGACAAAAGATCCGGCCCTTTTATGCTAACGTTAGCAAAATGAATGAGGATGAGATGCTTCCGGCTGTTAATTTGAAACCTCCCTTCAACATCACGCGCTTCAGCCATGTCGTGCTTGAGGTCAATGATGTGGAGCGCAGCCGAGATTTCTATGTCAATGTCGGCGGCCTGGTCGAAACAGAATTCGCGGACGGTGTTTCCTACCTTCGCGGATTGTCCGAGGCCTGCCATCACAGTCTTGTCCTGGCACCTACCGGCGGGAAGCCGGCGTGCAGGCGGATCGGTTACCGGGTGTTCCTGGAGGAGGATCTCGACAAGGCCAAGGTCTTTTTTGAAGAGAAGGGGCTTCCGACGGAATGGGTCGAAGTTCGAAATCAAGGACGGACCCTGCTTGTCAGCGATCCGTCGGGCGCCCGCATCGAGCTTTGCTCCAGCATGAGCGTCCATCCCCGCAAGTTTCTCGAGGTGCATGAGCATCGTGGCGCGCGAGCCCAGGGCCTCGACCATTGCCAGGTCATAGTTGCCGATCCGCTGGGTCTAAGTGCATTCTACGGCGAACTCGGCTTCCGGACTTCGGAATATATTGCGGCAGGCGACACTCTCATTGCGAACTTCCTGTATCGCAAAGGTGTCTGCCTCGACCTGGCGTTGGTGCCTGGCATCGGCCCGCAACTGCATCATTTTGCTTATACGGTTCCGGAAAGCAGCGACATCTTCGCCGTGTGCGACTTTGCCAGCCGTTATGGATATGGAGACAGCGTTGAGCGCGGGCCCGGGCGCCATGGTCCTTCGGGAGTCCTGTTCGTCTATCTGCGCGATCCCGATGGACATCGGGTGGAGTTCTTCAACAATCACTACACCACGATAGACGCGGAATTGGAGCCCATTCGTTGGGACGCGGCGTCCCTTAGCACCAATGTGCATTGGGGAATGCCGGCCGTCTCGAAGTGGTTCTTCGAGGCCAGCGAATTTACGGGAGTACCGTTGGAGCACCCCGAGAAAATGCCGAACCCCATGACGCTGGAACGCTACGCAGGAGAGCTGGCGAAGAGGTGAGACCTGCCGCCAGCGGCGGGAGACTGACGCGCTGCGAGAGTCATGAGCATGATGACATGCTGGAGGCACTTGGGAGGAAAAGATGAGTGCGAATTCCACTATACTGAACAGACGAGCATTTCTCGGGTCTGCCGCCGCCGTGGCTGCCTTCAGCGCGATGCCGAGGGCTTTTGCCCAAGAGGGGCCGATCCGCGTTGGCGGAACGCTGCCGTTGACGGGTCCGCTTGCGGGCGTAGGCGCAATCCATAAACTCGCGGCAGAGGTTTTCGTTGAACAGACCAACGCCAAAGGCGGTATTCTGGGACGAAAGGTGGAGTTTGTCCTTCTCGACGACCAATCGGTTCCCGCCAATGCTCGAACGCTCTATGAGCGCCTTGTGACGGCCGACAAGGTCGACCTCCTGATGGGCCCCTATGGCACGTCCTCGATTATCGCAGCAATGGGCGTTGCCGCTCGATTCAAGAAGATGCTTGTTCAGAGCAGCCTTGGCGACCCGAGTCTCGCACCGTATCCGCTGCAGTTCCCGTCTCTTCCGATCGGGGCCGAACCGCAACTGACGGACACCGAGGTCGTTCTCGATGCCTATGCGAGCCTGCCGACCCCTCCCAAGACGATCGCGTTTGTCACCAGCAAATTTCCGTCGGCTCTGACGATTGCCAAGGGCGGCCAGCAAGTCGCTGAGAAGCGTGGCATCAAGAACGTGCTGGATCTTGAATACGAGTTCGGCACGAAGGACTTCGGCGCAATCGCCAACCGCATCAAGGCGGCTGATCCGGACCTGCTGTGGTCCGGTGCGATCGGAATGGAGGCCGTGCAGCTTCTCGATGCAATGAGCCGGATCGATTACCAGCCAAAGAACCAGTTCTACCTGTTCCCGGCACCCGGCCCGACCGCAGCTCACCCTAAAGCGAATGGCTTGACCTCGCTGACCTGGTTTGAAGAGCACGAGCCGTTCCTCAAGTATGACGGCGCTCAGGATTTCGTAAGCGCATATGACAGCAAGGCGAAGGCGGCGGGTTTCCCGTATCCGCGCACCGAGTATCAGGCCGCCGTGGAATATGCTGCGTGGCAAATCCTTGCAGCGGCAGCAGAAGGTGCAGGGAAGTTGGACGACGCCGCGATGGCTGCGTGGTTGCGCTCGAATACCGTCAAGACGGTCGTCGGGCCCAGGACTTTCGACGGCAAGTTCAATGCCGGAAAGCCATCGACGAAGCTCAAGCAAATTCAAGGAAAGGATTGGGTGACTGTCTGGCCTGCGGACTTCCGACCGGCTGGGAAGGAGTTCCTGACCCCCTGACGAATGCCGCCCGGCACTCCCGCCCACCTGTCTGAAACTGAAAAAATGCATTCGGTCGGGCACGGTCCGACCGATGTCCCTATGGAGGAGTTAATGGTTAAAACTATGATCGCCGCTCGGCTGCATGCTCTGCATCAGCCGATGTCGCTGGATGAGATTCCGGTTCCCACGCCCCGGCCCAACGACGTCCTGGTGCAGGTCAGGGCTTGCGGTATCGTGCCCAACATGGCCAACGTCATCAATAATTGGCCAACCTGGTTTCCCCACCAGCCACTACCGAAGTTTCCGGCAGTGTTTGGCTTGGACCCAGCCGGGGTCGTCGCCGAAGTCGGCGAGGCGGTCACCAATGTCAAAATTGGCGATCGTGTCTATGTCAGCCCCCTCAGATCCTGCGGTTCTTGCAAGGCGTGCCGGTCAGGCAATCGCAGCCAATGCCGCTACTACACCTTGAATGGGTACTTCAGCACCAGCCGCGATGGCCAAAGAATCTTTGATCTTTATCCGTACGGCGGCTTCAGCCAGTACATGACTGCCCCGGAATATTCCCTCGTATGCCTGCCGGATAATCTCAGCTTCGAACAGGCCGGTCGCTTCGGCTACCTCGGTACATCATACGGCGCCCTGAAGAACGCACAGGCCGGACCCGGCCAGGTTTGCCTCGTCGATGGGATTACCGGCACACTCGGCGTCGCAGCCACCAAGCTCGGTCTTGCAATGGGCCTCTCCAAAATTCTGGGCACCGGCAGAAACAAAGAATTGATGGACCGCATAAAGGCCATCGCTCCCGACCGCATCGACACAATCCTGCTCGGCGAAGGCTCGACTGGAGAATGGGCAAAGGCTCAAACTGGCGGCGAGGGAGTGGACTTCGTTATCAGTGCGCTGGGTGCGAGAGCCCCGGCAGCGACCGTGGTCGACTCCATGCGCGGGGTTCGCCGGGGCGGTCGTGTGGTTGTCGTTGGCGGCGTCGCGGAAGATGTTCCCGTCGACGTGAAGTGGCTGATGGACGAGCAGGTTCAGCTCATCGGCTCCAACTGGTTCAGCGCTGCCCAGGGGCAGGAAATGGCCGACATGGTCCGCACCGGTGCGCTCGACCTCTCGTATCTCGAGCACAAGATCTATCCGCTCGAGCGGGTGAACGAAGCCATCTCCGGCATCGGCGAACGCGATGGCGGCTTCAGCAACTACGTGGTCGTTCCTCCGGTCCCCGCCGCTTATCAATAACAATCACCGGCGCCGGCTATCACCGACGCCTCCCTCACGCGAAAAGAGAGAACATGTCCAAGAAAGATATCGCGGTCTTGGTTGGAAGCCTTCGTCAGGCTTCGATCAACCTGAAGTTCGCCCGTGCAATGCAGAAAGTGGCGCCCGGCGGGCTGAACCTGGAGATCGTACCGATCGGCGATCTTCCGCTCTACAATCAAGACCTGGAGACGGAGACGCCGCCGGCGGAGTGGACGTCCTTCCGCGAACGCATCAAGGCTTGCGATGGCGCAATCTTCGTAACGCCCGAGTACAATCGATCCGTACCAGCGGTATTGAAGAATGCGATCGAAGTCGGTTCTCGGCCGTTCGGGAAGAGCGTGTGGGATCACAAGCCCGGTGCAGTGACCGGGGCTTCCCCAGGTCTCATAGGAGGTGCGGCAGCGGCGCTTCAACTCCGCGTAATTCTCACCAACATCAACGTTCCTACGCTGCCGCAGCCGGAAGTTTATCTTAGCACCGCAGACAAGCTGGTGGGGGATAGCGGCGAATTCTTAAACGAAGGAACTCAGAAGTTCATCGAAAGTTTTCTCGATGCGTTCGAGGTATGGGTCGCTCGGTTCATGTAAGCAGAGGCTCCCGCACATCAAGCAAATATTCGTTCCCAGCCTGCCATCGCTCCCAAAAAGGGGCGATGGCTTTTCTTTAACAGCCAGTTACAGAACTGACCGCTTCCGCCGCGATGCAGGTCCGAAATCCAACAAATCTTGGAAGAAAATTTCACTGCCACGATGGCAGGCGTTCGTCGCGTTGACGCAAGCTGCGCCAGCCAGATAGTGCATTATCTGGCGTTAGGAAAACCAAGCTTGCGCGATTTCAGCCAGTTTCCTGCGCGGCGAAGCGATCAACGGGACGGCGACTTTGCGCACGAGCATTCGTTGGCTTTCCTCTGTCACGTATTCGACCGGCGATTTGCCATCGACACGAGCGAGAAAGAGGGCAGGTAAAAGGCTCGATGTCCGGGCTTCGACAGCTTCCCGATCTTCCCAATCTACCTCATTGAGGTACGCAGAAGTCAGCGCCTCGAAGGACGCCGCAAGCTCAGGTGCTGCATTCTCTACAATGAGCTTCTTCAACAGTAAGTGATTCAGGCAGAAAGCCAAATCGAAGGCCGGATCGCCGAACCACGCGCATTCTGCATCCAGGAAGACGGGGCCGATCTTGCTCAAGAGAATGTTTTTGGGGCTTACATCCCCATGAACGAGTGCGTGCCTTGTATTAGCGGTACGGTCGACCAATTCTGATAGACGATCGGAGATGAATGGGTGTTTGGCCGCGGTAGCGACCAGATAAGGCTCAAGCCGCAGAGCGTAAAAGTTGCGAGTTGAATCGAACTGTTCGGGTAGCCCGGGCATACGCGCACTCACCGAATGAATCTGCCCGATCCGTCGACCGATAATTTCCGCGGCCTTCAGATCAACATGCCCCTGAAGAAGCTCTGCTTTCCATAGTGGATATTCGTCGCCAGGGAGAAATTCCATCGCAAACACGCCCGACGATGGGTCATGGGCGAGCGGCTTGGGAACAGCGGATGGGAAATGTTTGGCTACGAAGGAGATCCAGTTCCATTCGTACTCATTTCTCGATACCGGGGCTTGCCAGTCGGTAGCGACTTTTAGCTTGGGAAGGGCCCGTTTTACGCAGAGGGCCCGCCCGGGAAGCTCAACTCGATAGATATCAGAAGAGACGCCGCCCGTCAGAGGCTTGTATATTGCTTCCTCTGAAGGTTCTTTTAGCCCGCTCTTCTGTAAAAACACATCGAAAATGGTCATCTCAGATACAGACATGAATTGAGTGTCCTGTGCGATCTAGCGGCGGGGCGTGTTGCGGGGCTGTTCAGGCATTTCTCCAGAGAGAACCCTGACGACTTCTTCCGCGGCGCGGCGGCGTAACTCGATGAGCGATGCGTCGGAAGAAAAAGCGACGTGCGGGGTGATCATCGCCCCAGGGTGATTGATCAATTCTTGCGGAACGCGCGGCTCATCTTCCAAAACGTCAAGGCCGACGCCGCTCAGGATGCCGGATTCCAGTCCATGGATCACGGCCGCAGTGTCGACAACCCCGCCTCGGCTGACGTTGATCAACAAGCTGCCTCGACGCATTTTCGAAACTGCGTCCCGATCGATCAGGTGGTGGGTCGATGCGGAAAGCGGCGCATGAACCACGACGATGTCGCTGTTGCCAAGAAGGGCTTCAAAATCGACCAGCTCGACATTATCAGGGAGGTTGGATGCAAAGGGATCGTGCGCCAATACTTTGCAGCCTAGCGCTTGCATCCTCGCTGCGGTTGCTCGGCCAATCCGGCCAAATCCCACGATGCCGCAGGTTAGTTCTGACAGTCGACGAAGGTTGGCGGAGGCGGGGTCCCAATGACCGCTACGAACCTCACGATCGAAATGGATCAGGCCGCGGGCCCAAGCGATGGCAAAGCCGACCGCGTGATCCGAAACCTCCGCGACACAATAGTCAGGAACGTTCGTCACCCAGACGCCGCGCTCCGAGGCTGCGTCGACAGCGATGTTATCCAGTCCAACGCCCAGACGAGCAACAATCTTGAGATTTGGAGATGCCGCGATCGCGGTTTCGCTGACCTGGGCCCAGCAGGTCAAAATGGCATCCGGCAGATGCTGGACCGCCAACGCATCAATTTCGGCGGCCGAGGATGGTTTTGCGGGTCCGCTCACGAGAGTAAATCCGGCTCGCTCAATGACCTCCCGTTCCACATTGTCATCCGGCCATGCGTAGTCGGTCAGCAACACGGTGCGAGTCATGAAAGATCCTCCTGTTTATGCGAACGTTAGCGCAAGCGTGCTATCTGAGTCAAGGAAAATTGGTGATCGATAGGAGGCTGTCGCTAACTGTTTCGGAGCGCGGATGCATCCAGCATCGCCGCATCGATAGCTCGACGTTGCGATCATTAAATTTATGCTAACGTTAGCATAAATTACGGAGCGCACGATCCTTTATGCAAACTCTAAGGGTTAATTGACAGGATCGACCTGATCTGCCCGAACAATCTATTTACCACGATAGTCATAAAATCCCCGACCTGCCTTACGTCCAAGCCAACCGGCTTCAACATATCTCACGAGGAGAGGACAAGGCCGGTACTTTGGGTCTGCCAAACCTTCGTGCAGCACTCGCATGATCGCAAGGCAGGTGTCGAGACCTATGAAATCGGCCAATTGCAACGGTCCCATGGGATGGTTAGCGCCAAGTCTTACCCCTGTATCAATGGCTTCAATGCTTCCGACACCCTCGTAAAGCGCAAAAATGGCCTCGTTGATCATCGGCAAGATTATTCGATTCACAATAAACGCGGGGGAATCTTCTGAGGTCGTCACCTGTTTGCCGAGCTGTGCGGCGAAGCTTTTGGCCGCCTCGTATGTTTGTTGCGACGTGGCCATTCCTCTTACTAGCTCAACGAGCTTCATCACCGGAACCGGGTTCATAAAGTGAATGCCCATGAAACGGTCTGGCCGGTCCGTCGATTTTGCAAGACGAGTGATCGAAAGAGATGAGGTATTGGTGGCGAGGATCGCCTCGGGCTTCAGGATCGGACATAGCCCTTCAAAAATATTTTTCTTAATATTCTCGTTTTCTGTCGCTGCCTCTACCACGAGATCACAGTTGCCCAAGTCACCGATGGAGTCCGAACCGCTGAACGTTCCCTCCAGACGCCGATCTTCACCAACCTTTCGACTCAGCGAATGGCGAACTTTCTCTATACCCTCGCAGACGCGCTCGTTCGAGACATCGTAAAGCCGTACGCTAAGCCCAGCTTGGAGGGAGACTTGGGCAATGCCGAGCCCCATCTGTCCGGCGCCGATGATGCCGACCGACCGGATTGGAATTGGACCTTGATCGTTCATGATATTGCTTGCTCAAACTGTGGTAGGATTTCGAAGAGATCGGCGACGAGGCCGTAGTCGGCGATCTGGAAGATCGGGGCCTCTTCGTCCTTGTTGATGGCGACGATGACTTTCGAGTCCTTCATGCCGGCGAGATGCTGGATGGCCCCGGAGATGCCGCAGGCGATATAAAGCTGCGGTGCCACCACCTTGCCGGTCTGGCCGACCTGCCAGTCGTTCGGGGCATAACCGGCATCGACGGCGGCGCGGGATGCGCCGACCGCAGCCCCGAGCTTGTCGGCGACGGGAAGGATGACTTCCTTGAACTTCTCCGCCGAACCGAGGGCGCGGCCACCGGAGATGATGATCTTCGCGGAGGTGAGTTCCGGACGATCCGAGGTCGACAGCGCATCGGCAACGAAGCTGGAAAGATTGGGACCGGCCGTAACCGAGTCGCTTTTCACAATAACGGCCGATCCCTCTTCGCCTGAGGCGGCGAAAGAAGAGGTACGAATGGTGATCACCCTCTTGGCATCGGTCGACTGCACCGTCTGGATGGCGTTGCCGGCATAGATCGGTCGCTTGAACATATAGGGCGAAAGAACCTCGATGATCTCAGAGACCTGAGCGACATCGAGCAGGGCGGCGACCCGCGGCATGACGTTTTTGCCGACGGAAGTGGCCGCCGCGACGATGGTGTGATAACTCGCCGCCAGCGACACGATCAGATCGGCAAGCGGTTCGGCGAGATTGTTGGCAAGCGCGTCACTTTCGGCCAGCAGCACCTTGGAGACGCCGGCAAGCTTGGCTGCCTGCTCGGCAGCCGGCCTCGCGTCCTTGCCGGCGACAAGCACATGGACTTCGCCGCCGATCTGTGTCGCCGCCGTGAGCGCCTTGGCGGTCTGGTCGGAAAGGTGGTTGCTGTCATGATCAGCCAGAAGAAGAATGGCCATGGGTCTTATCCTTTACATTTGCTGAGTCCATGCTCTTGACCGAAAACCGGTACCCACTTTTCGGGAGCATGAACGGCCTCAGAGCACGCCGGCTTCGGTCTTGAGTTTTTCGACCAGCTCGGCCACCGACTTGACCTTGACGCCCGCCTTGCGGCCCGACGGTTCCTCGGTCTTCAACACCTTCAGGCGCGGCTCGGTGGAGACGCCGAAGTCGGCAGGTGCCTTCTTGTCGAGCGGCTTCTTCTTTGCCTTCATGATGTTCGGCAGCGAGGCATAACGCGGCTCGTTGAGGCGCAGGTCCGTCGTGACCACCGCCGGCAGCTTGACCTCGATCGTCTGCAGGCCGCCATCCACTTCGCGGGTGACCTTGGCGCTTCCCTCACCGATCTCGATCTTCGAGGCGAAGGTTGCCTGCGCCGAGCCCAAGAGGGCCGCCAGCATCTGGCCGGTCTGGTTCGAGTCATCATCGATCGCCTGCTTGCCGACGATGATCAGGCCGGGCTGTTCGGCCGCGGCGACCCCTTTCAGGATCTTCGCCACTGCCAGCGGCTCGACCTGATCGTCGGTCTCGACCAGCACCGCACGATCGGCCCCCATGGCGAGCGCCGTCCGCAGCGTCTCCTCGGCCTTGGCCGGGCCAATCGATACCACCACCACCTCTTCGGCCTTGCCGGCTTCCTTCAGCCGCAGCGCTTCCTCGACCGAGATCTCGTCGAACGGGTTCATCGACATCTTCACATTCGCAAACTCGACACCCGTGCCATCCGCCTTCACACGGATCTTCACGTTGTAATCAACCACCCGCTTCACCGGGACGAGAATCTTCATGGAAACCTTCCTTCAACATGATCGCCAAGACCGATTTCGGCCAGGATCTCCGCAGTGTGCTCACCCAATCGGGGCGAGCGGCGGGATGGGTTGAACGAGGCCCCCGAAAATCTGATCGGCGTTCGTAAGCCCGGCACACCATCGAGTTCGACGAGCATTTGGCGATGATGGAACTGCTCGTCGGCAAACAAGTCGCCAACCGTATTGATCGGCCCCGCCGGCACGGTGGCTTTTTCGAGTGCTTCTAAAAGACTGTCTCGGGTCCATAAAGCCGTCTTCGCGGCCAACGTTTGTTCAAGAACAAGCCGGTTCTGGACACGTTGAGCGTTTGTCGCGAACGCCTCGCTGACAGGCAGCTCAGGCATGGCCAACACCTCACACAAACGGGAAAATTGGCCGTCGTTTCCGCAGGCGACGATGATATAGCCATCAGCAACAGGAAAGGTCTGATACGGCGCAATATTCGGATGGGCATTGCCCATGCGCTTCGGCGTAACTCCCGAAGCCAGGAAATTCATGCTTTGGTTGGCCAACACCGCAGCCATGCAGTCGAAAAGCGCCATGTCGATGTGCTGGCCGCAACCGCTGTCTTCGCGTGCTTTCAGAGCGGCCTGAATAGCAATGACGCCGTAAAGGCCTGTGAAGATATCGGCGAACGCGACGCCCACTTTTTGCGGCGACCCATCGGGCTCTCCCGTCAAATCCATGATGCCGCTCATGCCTTGGATCATGAAGTCATAGCCTGGCCGGTGCGCATATGGGCCAGTTTGGCCGAAGCCGGTCACGGAGCAATAGATCAAGCGCGGATGTGTCGCTTGGAGGCTCTGGTAGTCGAGGGCGAACTTCTTCAACCCCCCGACCTTGAAGTTCTCAATGACTATATCAGCGGAGGCGATCAGCGCCCGGACGGCTCTCATGTCATCGCTTGAGTTGAAATCTGCGATCATCGATCTTTTGCCGCGATTGCACGCGTGAAAATAGGCGGCCGAGCGCTTGCCTTCGCCTTCGTCGATGTACGGCGGACCCCAATGGCGGGTGTCGTCACCGTCCGGACTTTCGATTTTGATGACATCGGCCCCCAGTTCTGCCAGCGTTTGGCCGATCCACGGACCTGCCAGGATGCGAGCAAGTTCCACAACCTTCAGTCCGGCGAGGGGTGCTTGCGACATTATATGTCCTCGATGATGGGGATCAGAAGAAGGCTTGAATGCCGGTCTGAGCGCGGCCGAGGATGAGAGCATGGACATCATGTGTCCCCTCGTACGTATTGACGGTCTCAAGGTTCTGCGCATGACGCATGACATGATACTCGATCTGAATGCCGTTGCCGCCGTGCATGTCGCGGGCTTGCCGAGCGATATCGAGGGCCTTGCCGCAATTGTTACGCTTGACGATGGAAATCATTTCCGGCGCCATCTTATGATCGTCGAGGAGCCGTCCGACACGCAGCGATGCCTGAAGCCCGAGTGCGATCTCCGTTTGCATATCGGCGAGCTTCTTCTGATAGAGCTGCATACCTGCAAGCGGCTTGCCAAACTGCTTGCGATCAAGGCCGTATTGCACGGTGCGAATCCAGCAGTCCTCCGCCGCACCCATGACGCCCCATGAGATGCCATATCGCGCTCGGTTAAGGCACCCGAAGGGGCCTTTGAGGCCTGAGACATTCGGAAGCAGTGCGTCCTCTGTGACCTCGACGCCGTCCATAACGATCTCGCCGGTGATCGAGGCACGCAGGCTCAGTTTGCCGCCGATCTTCGGAGCCGAAAGGCCCTTCATGCCTTTTTCGAGCACGAAGCCGCGGATCTCATTGTTATGGGCCTCGGATTTCGCCCACACGACGAAAACATCGGCGATTGGCGAATTGGAAATCCACATTTTCGCACCGCGAAGACGATAGCCGCCTTCGATCTTTTCCGCGCGGGTTTTCATGCTGCCCGGGTCTGAGCCCGCATCCGGCTCCGTCAGGCCGAAGCAGCCAATCAAGTCGCCGGAAACAAGGCCCGGAAGGTATTTCTTTTTCTGATCGCTCGAGCCGTAGGCAAAGATTGGATATATGACCAGTGAGGACTGCACGCTCATCATAGAGCGGTATCCGGAATCGATGCGTTCGACCTCACGGGCAACAAGGCCGTATGCCACATAACTCGCATTCGCGGCGCCGTATTCCTCTGGCAATGTTATTCCAAGAAGCCCGGCTCGACCCATGAGGCGAAACAGCTCGGGATCCGTAACTTCATCAAGATAGGCCTCCTGAATGCGAGGCAGCAATTCTATTTTGGCGAAAGCCGCTGCTGTGTCGCGGATCATCCGCTCGTCTTCCGCAAGCTGTTCATCAAGGAGAAAAGGGTCGTTCCAGGCGAACGTCATCGTCGTATCTCACATTTGGACTTCCTCTAGGATGTCAGCAAATCTGCGCAGCGAGAAACGATGTTTACTCATCGAGGTATGAGGTATAGTTATAGCTGATGGATCCGCTACAACGTCGTCTGCTGCCCTCGACAACCGCTCTGGCGGCATTCGATTCCGTCGTCCGCCTCGGAAGCTTTTCCGCCGCTGCCGTTGAGCTGACGCTGACTCAGGCGGCGATAAGCCGCCAGATTCTGACGCTCGAGGAGCGGCTTAACACGACGCTTTTCATACGCGGCGGGCGCGGCGTGGCGTTGACGCCTCAAGGCGTCGTCTACCACAAATCGATTCAAGAGGCTCTTGCGTTGATCCGAACTGCCTCGTTGCACGCTATAACGGGCTCGCCATCGGCAACGCTGAACCTTGCCATTCTACCGACGTTCGGAACGCGGTGGCTTCTACCTCGCATTCCAAATTTCGTTTCTGAGCATCCCGAAGTGACACTCAATTTTGCAACGCGTATCGGAGTCTTTGATTTCGCAAGCGAAGGCATTGACGCGGCGATCCACATCGGCGGCGATGACTGGCCGAACGGCGAGTGTACGTTTCTTATGGAAGAGATCGTCGCACCGGTTTGCAGCCCTGCGTTCTTGAAAGACAGTGCAATTGTCTCGGAGCAGGATCTTCTACGCTTACCGCTTCTCCAAATGCGCTCGAGACCCCTTGCTTGGGAAGACTGGTTTTCGAGCCTGGGAATTGAAGGCAAGCCGCTAGCAAATATGGGTTTCGAGCAATTTCTCGGTGTTGCTCAAGCTTGCATCGCGGGTCTCGGCGTAGCCTTGATGCCTCTTTTTCTCATCAAACCTGAATTGGACAGCGGGCAACTCATTGTTGCCTCACATCATCGGGTGCGAAGCAGAAGCAATTACTATCTTGTGTCACCGGAAGGGCTGGAGCCTCCCAAGCCTGTCAAAGCATTTCGAGAATGGCTTCTGCGAGAGACAGCGGAATTCCGTGAATTGGAATCGGCTTCATTGCCTAGCCAATAGTGACATTGCCCGAACCAAATGGACTCCGTCGACCGGAGGGGGAGCACTCGGCCTACACAAGTGGATGGACCGCACGGCGGTAGCTTGCCGTCGTTCTGTCCTTGCCGCGCCAGGGGAGCGTCCGAAGCAAACGACCAAGGTTATAGATTTGCACTTTTTAAGCCTGTCTATCCATGTAGGAAATTCCGGCGAGTCTCGAAGACTTTTGCGATGGCATCGACGACGACGCCCTTCAGAGCGCTGCGAGGCGAACGTCATGGCTTATGCAAACACCGAGTCCTGTAACCCTCGGCGCAAATACAGTCACCGCTCGAACGGCTCGCCGAGTGAGGCGACGCCGTTGAGCTTCAGTAGGCGGCGATCTGCCGAGATGATGCCGAGGACGATGATCGTCACGAGATAGGGCAGGCATGCCAGCAGTTGTGAGGGAACGGCAAGCCCGCTTGCCTGGGCGGCAAGACCCATCAGCGATACCGCGCCAAACAGGCAGGCGCCTAAGAAAATCCTTGATGTCAGCCAGGTGCCAAAGACAACAAGAGCAATGGCAATCCAGCCACGACCGGCGATCATGCCGTCCGCCCAGAGCGGCGTGTAGATCGTCGCGGCGTAGGCACCGGCAAAGCCTGCCATCATGCCGCCGAACGCAACTGCGGCGAAACGGATCGCGACGATGGGATAGCCGATAGCATGGGCGGCTTTCGGATTTTCACCGACAGCGCGCAGGACCAGGCCAATCTTGCCGTAGGCAAACAGCGCCCAGATGCCTAAGGTCAAGACAAGGGAGATCCAGACGACGATATCCTGATTGAAGAGCCCGCCGACGACGGGAATCTCCGAAAGCCCGGGGATCGCGATCTTCGGCAGCGTGGTGACGGTCAGGCTTTCATAGCTTTTGCCAAACAGCGCCGAGAGGCCCTGACCGAGAATCCCGAGCGCAAGACCGGCCGCGACCTGGTTTGCGTTAAACCCCAGAATGATACCGGCAAAAATCATCGAGAGGAGAGCGCTTCCGAGACCGGCCGCGAGGAAAGCCAGAAAATGACCGCCCCCGTGATAAACAACAATGAACGCGATGACGGCACCAAGCGCCATTAGTCCCTCGACGCCGAGATTGAGGACGCCGGCGCGCTCGACGACAAGCTCACCTAAAGCCGCCAGCAGAAACGGGGTTGCGGCCGCCAGCATGCCCGCGAGAATGAACTCGACAGCGCTCATGATGCGCTCCGGGCGGACACGGGGCGCCATACGATGCGATAGCGCACGAAAGCCACGGCGATGAGATAGATGAGGAGCAGACTGCCCTGGAAGACGCGGACGGCCGCGATGGGTAGATTGGCGGAAACCATGGCATTGTCGCCGCCGATGTAGAGCGCGGCCATGATGATCGAGGAAATAACGATGCCGATCGGATTGAGACCGCCGAGATAGGCAACGATGATGGCCGCGTAGCCATACCCTGTCGAGATGGAGCGCTGTAGCTGACCAAGGGGGCCGGCAACTTCGGCAGCGCCGGCAAGACCGGCCGCCGCACCGCCGATGATCAGCGAGAGCCAAATTGCCCAACTCTCCTTGAAGCCGGCATAGCTTGCCGCGCGGGGAGCCAGTCCGCCAACCTGCAATTTGTATCCGGCGAAGCTTTTCTGCATGAAGATCCATGCCGCGATCGATAGGCCGACCGCGAGGAGAAGCGAGACATTGACGCGCGTCCCTTCGAACAGGATCGGCACCATGGCATCGTACTGGAACATGACCGACTGCGGGAAATTGAAACCGTTCGGATCTTTCCATGGCCCGAGAAGCAGATAATTGAGCAATTGTGCGGCGACGAAGCTCAGCATCAGCGAGACGAGAATTTCGTTGGCATTGAGCCTGACGCGCCAGAAGGCGGTGAGGGAGGCCCATACCGCACCCCCGATGGTGCCGAGCAGCAGCATTGCCGGCCAGATCCATTGGCCCGTTGCCTGCGGCATCCAGATGGGTATGGCGGAGGCGAAGATTGCGCCGAGAATGAATTGACCCTCGGCACCAATGTTGAAGACCTTCGCCCGAAAGCCGATCGCCAGACCCTGTGCGATGAGAAGCAGTGGGCCGGTTTTCAGCAATACTTCGGAGAATGACGCCCAGGAGAAAAATGGCTCGATCAACATGGCGTAGATCACCGCTGCCGGATCACGACCCATGGCGACATAGAGGCCCAAATTAAGAGCGATAGTGACGATGAGGGCGATCGGCGGCGCAAGCAACTTCGCGGTGAACGAGGCCCGTTCCCGGCGAACGAAGGTGGGTAGGGCGGCGGAGAAGGAACTGCTCATGCGGATAGCTTTTCCCGTTGGGGCTGTGCGCCGATCATGTATCGACCGATCTCTTCCGGTTTTGTATCGCGTGTGACGAGCGGCGGGCTCAGCGTGCCATGATACAGGACCTGGATGAAGTCGCTGAGCTCGAACAATTCCTCGAGCTCTTCGGATATGACGAGAATGGCCATGCCTTGATTGCGCAGCTCGATCAGCCGCTTGCGAATGGCAGAGGCCGCGCCGACGTCTACGCCCCAGGTTGGCTGCGCAAGGAAGAGCAGTTTCGGCGCCAGCATGATTTCGCGTCCGACGATGAACTTCTGCAGGTTTCCCCCGGAAAGTGAGCCGGCTTCCGCATCCGGGCCTGGCGTGCGCACGTCATAATCCCGGATGCACTCGTTTGCGAAGGCGGTGGCCCTGGCGCTGTCGAGGAGACCATGCCGCACGAGCTTCAAGGGATGAGCCGTCAGCAGGCTGTTGAGCGTCAGCGACATCTCGGGAACTGCGCCGTGACCGAGCCGGTCTTCCGGGACGAAGGCAAAGCCCAGTTTTCTACGGCTGGCGGCGTCGAGGCTACCCACATCCCGTCCCATCATGAAGATCTGGTCGCGCTTGTCCCGTGGCAGGGTCGTTTCCCCCGAAATCAGCGCGGCAAGTTCCTTTTGTCCATTGCCGGAAATACCGGCAATGCCGAGAATCTCGCCGCGGCGCACGCTCAGGCTGACAGCGGAGAGCGGCACTGCGAAAGGATCGCCTGGCCGGTAATCGAGGCCAATGATTTCTAGGCGCTTTTCGCCCTCGGCCATAGGCAATGCGGCCATCGGCTCCGGCATATCGCGGCCAATCATCATGCGGGCGAGATCATGGGCGTCATGCTCGCGCGGATCCACATGTCCGGTCACGCGTCCGCCGCGCAGGATAGTGGCACGGTCGCACAGGGACTGGATCTCCTCCAGCTTGTGCGAGATGAAGAGGATCGACACGCCGCCGTCGCGAAGTCGGCGCAGCGTGTCGAACAGCTTCCCGACGGCTTGCGGCGGCAGGACCGATGTCGGCTCGTCGAGGATCAGCAGTTTCGGATCGGTCAACAAGCATCGGATGATTTCCACCCGCTGCCGCTCGCCGACCGACAGTTCATGCACGTGGGCCAGCGGATCGACTTCAAGTCCGAATTCATCCCCCAATGTGCGGATGCGCTTCGCAAGTTCGGCCGTTCGGCCTGACACGATCAGCCGGATGTTTTCGACAACCGTGAGACTCTCGAACAGCGAGAAATGCTGAAAGACCATCCCGATGCCGGCACGCCTCGCCTCCGCGGGGGAGGCAAGGCTGAGGGGCTGTCCATACCAGGCAACAGTCCCGTCGTCCGGTTGTTCGACGCCGTAGATCAACTTCATCAGGGTCGATTTGCCGGCGCCATTCTCTCCAAGGATGGCATGGATCGAGCCGGGGACTACGTCCAGATCAATATGCTGGTTGGCATGGACCTGGCCGTAGCTTTTGGAGATGCCGCGCAGCGACAGCAGCGGGATGGTCATGATTGACTTACTTCGGCAAAGGCGTCTTCACACCTTTGACATGCCAGTCCATCGCGACGATCTGGGCATCCGTCAAGATTGTGCCCGAGGCCGCTCCTTCGCTGCCGTCTGCCTTGGCGATCGGACCGGCGAACGGCGAAAAGCCGCCGCTGGCGATCTTCGCTTCAATCTCCCTGATCTTCGCCATGGTGTCTGCCGGGATCGCCGGGCTCCAGTCGACGACTTCGACGACCTTGTCGGCGACGCCGAGAAACGCGTTGGCGCCTTTGAAGGTACCGGCGAGATGGGCATCGACCGATGCCTTGAAGAACGGCGACCAGTCCGTGGAGATGCAGCCGAGATAGGTTTTCGGCGCATATTTCTTCATCGAGGAGTTCAGATTGAAGGCGTAGACACCCGCTTGCTCGCAGGCAGAAATGACCGAGGGCGTATCCTGAGCGTTCGAGAAGATCACGTCGCAGCCCTGCGAGATCAATGCCTTGGCTGCTTCCTGCTCCTTGGCCGGATCGAACCAGGAATTGACCCAAACGACCGATACCTCGATGTCCGGCTTCACGGCCTGCGCTCCCAGCGTGAAAGCGTTGATGGAGGTGATCAATTCGGGAATGGCAAAGGCGGAAACAGAACCAAGCTTGCCCGTCTTGGAGACAGCGGCCGCCGCCATGCCAAGCAGGTAGGTCCCTTGAAAATACTTGGCGGCAAAGGGTGAGAAATTCGGTGCGACCTGGAAGCCGGAGGCATGCAGGACGGTAACCTTGGGGTTGCGGCGGGCAATCTGAAGCGCGCCGTTCTGATAGCCGAACGAGCCGGCGATCAGGAAGTGATTTCCGTCGGCGACCGTCTTGTTCATGATGCGGTCGGCATCCGGGCCTTCCGCGATGTTCTCAATCACGGTCACCTTGACCTTGTCGCCATAGGCGGCCTTGATCGGATCAAGGCCGGCAGCCAGCGCATGCCCCCAGCCGACATCGCCGATCGGCGAGGGCACGACGAGCGTGATGCCGAGCGGTTCGTCGGCGGCAAAGGCGGAGCGACCGGTGAAGGCCGTTGCGAGGCCTGCGACGGCCGCGCTCTTCATCAATGTTCTGCGGGTCAGATTCTTCTGCATCCCAGTTCCCCTTTTTGGTTTTTCAGAATTCTACTGTTGCAAGTGTTGCCTCGGCTGCCGCAAACAGTGCGGCCTCATCCAGTCCGGTGAATTCACCGCCCTGCCAGACAATGCGTCCGTTGATCATGGTCATATCCGTCGGCATACCGATCCCGACCTTGGCAATGAGGCTCAGCGGGTCATGCCGCGTCCCGACATAGTCCATCCGTCGCGTATCGATTGCGAAAAGGTCGGCCGCCATGCCCGGGGCAAGACGCCCGATATCCGTGCGCCCCAGCAGGCTCGCGCCTCCGCCTGTCGCGTACTGGAGAAAGTCAAGCGGGGCGGGGACGGCATGCTGACGCGTCGAGGCTGTCAGGCACTGCAGCATGTAGGCGGAATGGACGCAATGCATCAGGTTCGAGTTGTCGTTCGATGCCGCTCCGTCGCAACCAAGACCGATACGCAATCCGAAGGCCTGCATCGCTGGGATGTCGGTCACTTCGGCGCCGACCAGGTAAACCGGCTCGGGGCAATGGGAGACGCCCGTGCCGCTCGCTGCCATTTTGCGTAATTCGTCGTGCGTCAATTCCCAGCAATGAGCATAGAATGTGTCGGGGCCTGCAAAACCCAATTCGGCGCAGTAGTCGACCGTGCGCATTCCATGCCGCGCTTTGATGACGGGGCTTTCGCCCTCGCCGACATGCGTGTGCAACTGCACGCCGCGATCTCGCGCCAGCGCGACCGACTCGACGAAGGTTTCGCGATAGCAATTGACTGGCTGGCAGGGGGCGACCACCACCTGGCGCATGCTGAAGGGGCTGGCATCGTGATAGCTATCGATCAGCCGCGCGCAATCGGAGATGAATTCATCGGTGGTTTCGAGCATGGCATCCGGGATCGTCGACCCCTCGGATTTCGGCAGGGTATTGCCGCCGCGGCCTGCGTGAAAGCGCATGCCCAGAAGTTCGGCCGCCTCGAACTGACGATCGATCAGGCGCTTTCCCGCATGGCGGGGAAAGCAATATTGATGGTCGAATGCGGTGGTGCACCCATGCTTGATCATCTCGGCCATTGCAGTGACCGAAGCGTGATAGAAGCAGTCCTCCGTCAGTCGAGAGAAGATCGGATAGATCCGGTCGAGCCATTCGATGACGGAAAGCTTCGTCCAGTCGAGGTCGGCCCGATTGCGCACGAAGCACTGAAAGAAGTGGTGATGCGTATTGACGAGCCCCGGATAGACGAACCAGCCGGAGGCGTCCTGCGCAACGATGCCCTCGGGCAGGGCGTTCAGCGACAGGTTCTCCCCGATCGCCTGGATCGCTGGACCCCTGGTGAGCAGGTCGACATTCCGGCGCACGCTCGGCCCGTTGCCCTCGTCGATGATAACAGCCGCACAATTCTTCAGAAGATAGCCAGTCATTCCATCATTACTCCCCAGCCGGATGCGGATCGGGTTTCAGCTCGTGCAGGCGGTGAATGCCGGGCATTTCGATGAAACCGGGCAGGCTGCGGATGGCGCGCAACCAGAGCCGGATCAAGGGATAGGGATCGAGCGAGATGCCGCCGTCGGGTGCAAGCGCCACATAGGGAAAGCAGGCGATGTCTGCGATCGTTGGCTGGCTTGCCGCAAGGAACCGCATGCCGCGCTCGCCCTGTTCGAAGAGGCCGGCCTCCAGCTCGCGCAGGGCCGCAATCCCCTGAGCCTGCAATGCCTTGATATCTCCCGGTCGCAGCAGCATTTCGTGGAGCCGCGCGCCTCCAAGGTTTGCGGTCAGGCGATGCGAAAAGGAGAGCCATTGCTGCACGCGCGCCGTCTCCTGCGGCGAACTATGGCCCAGCCATTCCGGCGCACCACTGGCAGCGAGATAGGCGAGCATTGCTGTGGACTCGGTGAGCACAAGATCGCCATCCTCGAGGATTGGAATAGACCCCGCCGCATTGAGCGCCAGAAGCTCCGGTCCGCGATGCTCCGCACCGGGATGGAAATCGACTGGCCGGATTTCGAGCTTGATGCCCAAGAGGGCGGCCATCAGCCGTACTTTGTAGCAGCTCGGCGATAAAATATAGTCGTAGAGCTTCATTGTGCGACCAACTGTGCGCCGTAGGTATAATTATGGCGCTTGAGCCATCGCCTATAGGCGACCGAGGTGAGGTCGGCCCTTGTCGGAATTTCCATGCCCGGATCAAGCGGAAGAAGCGTGGGTATCTGGTTTTCGAGGATCGAGCGATCCTGCAGGAAGATCGTCTGCTGAAAGTGGATAAGATCGGTCATCGGTGTATCGTCGTCGAAGAGAGCCATCCATGGCCATACGTCGCAAAGGTCTTCCGCAAGAGGCTGCACGAACAAGGTAATGACGTCCCATTCGTTCGGTCGCGGAGGACACGTCTTGTAGAGCACCGAACAGGTCGGTGCCGGCACGCGGTACATATATTCGGTCGTAATGCCGCCGGACGCCGATTTTGCTGCCTGCGGCTGGTAGAATTTCACCTGCGTTGCCCAGACTTCATCCTCACTCTCGCGGATCTCGACCTTGTAATTTTCGACCTCTGTATGCGGTTCCGCACCGAGGATATCGGTGTGAACGAAGGGAAAATGCGCGATGTCGAGAAAGTTCTCGACGGCACGAAGCGGTGAACAGCGCACGCGGACCACACCGACATCGACGAAGCGGCGGCCTGGCTGATCGGCTTCCGGAATGGCGAATAGCTCCTTGTCCGGCTTTCCGAGGGAGGACCAGACATGGCCATACCGGACGCGGACGGGAAGGGAGCGTCCATTGTCGGTCGTCACCCGCGCATTCCCGTCGCGATCGCGCGCGACTTCGATCGCCTCGCCCATCAGACAGGTCTTGCTTCCCTTTTCGCTGAGCTGGCTGAAAAGGGCGACCGGATACCATTCGTCGATCATCGCGCCGCCTGTCATTCCGCACCCTCCCTTTGGCGTTCTTCCGCCCGGCGGCGGAGAGATTCGGCAATACGGGAAGCCGTCAGACGGTTTGTCGGGCTGCGGTCCTGTTCGATCATGAGATGAAGGAGCGTATGCTTACCCTGGGGCGCGAGCAGCAGCATGATCCAGGGGAAATCAGGCAGGTGGATCAGCCCGTTTGCGTCGGTCTTTGCTCCTGCTACGATCTCGATTGCCGCAACATCCGCTTCCATTGTTAGCGAGCGCAACGGTATGAGCTTGTCGAAGCGTGGGGGCTGTGTCGCCGGTTGTCCGGCGGCTATCCATAAAATACCGCCCGATTCTTCGACCCGCTGGACAGCGACACGGATGGTTTCCGGAGGGACCAGATCGGGATGAGCCGGAATGCGAATGCATCCGCCCGATGGGGAATAGCTCCATCCATGATAAATGCAGGACAGCGCCTCACCACGGACAAAACCATGCGACAATCGCATTCCGCGATGTGGACAGCGATCCGCGGATGCGGTTACGCGGCCCGACTGGCTGCGCCACAGGGCAATTGGGCCGGCCGCTGTCCAGGCCGGTATGACCGTTCCTGGTGGCAGATCAGAGGAAAGGGCAACTGGCGCCCAAGATCCGGCCCCATCAAATGGCATAGCCTTAACTCTCTTAATTTCACCAATGACTTAGCGCCACCGGTCATAGGCAGGCGCCGATCCCTGCATCCCCTCAGCACTCGGAAGCTTGCATAAATGATTCGCATTGGCAACATTGATTAAATAAAAGGCAGAAAATCAGGGATTGCTAAGACGCGATATTTCGGGGCGCTCAATGACTCTGCGCTGGATCTCCTCGACCCAGACGTCGAAAGGACCGAGTGAACAGCCCATTTCCAGCATATCGATCAATTCCACGGGGCCGGCAACCTCAAGCTCGATCCTATCTGCGCCAGAATGGAAGAATGTCTGCGAAAGTCCGAGTTTATCGGCGTGGCGTTGGATCCACGGGACGAATGAGGTCGAGTTGACGTCGCCAAGGATGGTCATGTGTTCTCGAAACTCACCCTGTCGTGGCTGCATCTGCAAATGGCCCTCGCTTGATATCAGGCTGATAGAATAGCTGCTTGAAGAGTTTGCGAAAAGAGGAACGTCTGGCGCGTTCGAGGCATGACCTCGTCAACCGTCGGGCTGTGCGCCAGCTCGTATCCTTTCAAGGCAGCTTGCAGCAAATATGGCGACAGACGGTCAAGGATCTCCCGTGCGAGCCTCTCGCAAGCGAGCACCATGTCTGGCTGCGCAGCGGCCGCCAATCGCCCAGGTCCTGGCGATCAGGCCTCTGAGAACGAGCTGCGCTGCCATTGACAGAAGTTTTCGCATTCCGCCCCTCCTTGTTCACACTGTCGGGCCGGAGGCGCGGATATAATTGCGCCAGCCGCCGAACTCGGTAATCTCTCGACCGCCGGTGACCGCGTGGGCCTCGCAGAGAAAACCAGTGACGTAACTGCCGTCGTCAAGCGTGACTTTGCCGACGCCAAGCGGCGCCGGAATGTTCTGGACGAAACGGGCGAATGCCGCAGGTGGCAAGGCCCAGACTTCGACCTCCACGCCGTTACCCGTAAAGCCGGGATCGCGCAGCAGCCCCGGCTTGGGCGGGATCGTGCCGGGGAGGGCAAAGAGCCGGTAGCTGCCGTCCGTCCGTCCGGTTCGCACTCTATATCCGCCCGGTCGCGTCAGCTCGTGGTTCAGAGGCATATCCGTCAGATGCGCGCCGACCACCACGATCGGCACGAAGTCGTCGGCCGAAGGCGCCACGCGGCTTGCCTCCGGCAGCGCGGCTTTGCGGTCCTTGCCCATTCCGGTATCCAGCGCTCGATGCATGGCATCGGCGAAGGGGGCCAGCGCATCGTCGGTGAAGGCGGGTCCCACCAGCATCACACCTGCGGGCAGATGGCCGTCGGCGTCAAATCCGGCGGGAATGGCAATCGCCGCGCAATCGAGCAGGTTGGCGAAGTTGGTATAGCGGCCAAAGTGGCTGTTCCTGACGATCGGGTCCGCTTGCATTTCTTCGACCGTGTAGGTGGTCGGGGACGTCGGCAGCATCAGGAAATCCACCTTCTCCCATTCGGTCCTGGTTTTCTGCCGCAATGCTTCCAGCTTGTACCGGCCTTCGAAGGCGTCCACGGCATCGTAGGCTTTTGCCCCTTCGATGATGGCCCGCACCGTCGGATCGAAGTCGTCGCCATTCGTCGCCAGGAACTCCTTGACCGCCGCCAGCCGCTCGGCGACCCAGGGGCCGTTATAGAGCAGTTCGGCCGCTTGCCGGAAAGGAGCGTAGTCGAAGGGCACGATCACAGCGCCCAGCGATCGCGCCCGTTCGATGGCGGCGTCATAAAGCGCCTCCACATCCTTGTTGCCGTAGAACTCCCGTTCCGCAGCGTCGAGAACGCCGATACGCGGGCGTGTCGACGGCAAGCTTGCTGGAGCGGCTTGCCGCGAGAACGGATCGCGGGCGTCGTAGCCTTCCATGATCTTGCGGATGGCAATGCCGTCGCCCACCGTCGCGGCAAAGATAGTGACGACGTCGACGCTGCGGCAGGCGGGCACCACGCCGACATTGGGCACTAACCCCGGCGTTGGCTTGATGCCGACAAGATTGTTGAATGCTGCCGGCACGCGCCCCGAACCGGCGGTGTCGGTGCCGAGCGAAAAGCTCGCGAGACCTGCCGCAACGGCGACCGCCGAGCCTGAGCTGGAGCCGCCGGAGACGTAATTACGATCAAACACCGAGCGCGGCGCGCCATGCGGCGAGCGCGTGCCGTTCAGTCCGGTCGCGAACTGATCGAGATTGGTCTTGCCGATCACGATGGCGCCGGCAGCCCTCAATCGCGCGACTGTCGTCGCATCCGCCTGCGGGTGATAGGCGAAGGCCGGGCAGGCGGCCGTTGTCGGCAAGCCCGCTACGTCGATATTGTCCTTGACCGCGAAGGGAATGCCCCAGAGCGGCAGGCTGTTGGATTCTGGCGCACGCGCCACCAGTTCACGGGCCGCAGCTCGCAAGTCGTCCTCGGGCGTCATCGTGATGAAGATGGCCGGATCGTCCGATGCCCTGCATCTTGCGATGATCTCTTCCATTAGCTGGAGCGGCGACAGGCCGGCCGCATAAGCGTGCCTCAGCGAAGCAAGATCGAGAATGGTGGGAAGCATCAGATTTCCTCCAGAATGACCAGCACATCGCCGGCTTTGACATTGCGCCCAGGGCCGGCGCGCAGATCGCGGACGCGTCCGGCGGCATGTGCGGTTACGTTGATTTCCATCTTCATGGATTCGATGATCGCCAATGTATCGCCGGCAGCCACTGGCTGGCCTTCTTCGACCAGTATCTTCCAGACGTTGCCGGGCACGGCGCTTTCTATCCCGAAGCAACCCTCCGGTATGTCGCCGTCGAGGCCGGCGCCTGCGCCTTCCTCGACGGTGAAGCTGTCGAGACCGAGTTCCTTCCACCGTTGCCGTTCCGCTTCGAAAGCCGCCTGCTGCCCTGATTTGAAGGCGCCTATCGCGGCGACTTCGCGGGCAAGCCCGGCTTCATAGGCGGCATAGGAGAATTCGGTCTCCTCTATCCTGACCGGATAACCCCCGTGTGGGAAGGCGGCGCGGGCTTCTGTCAGCTCTTTGTGACTGACGGGGAAGAAGCGGATCTGATCGAAGAAGTCGAGCAGCCATGGCTTGTCCTTGGCGAAGACCGCAGTCTGCCGCCAACTGTTCCAGACCTGGATGGTGCGGCCGAAAAGCTGGTAGCCGCCAGGCCCCTCCATGCCGTAGATGCACATATAGGCGCCGCCGATGCCGACGGCGTTTTCCGGCGTCCAGGTACGAGCTGGATTGTATTTCGTCGTCACCAGCCGATGGCGCGGGTCGACCGGGGTTGCGACCGGCGCGCCGAGATAGACATCGCCGAGGCCGAGCACCAGATAGCTGGCATTGAAGACGACGTCGCGCACCGCCTGTTCATCCGGCAGGCCGTTGATACGACGGATGAACTCGATATTGGAAGGGCACCAGGGCGCGTTCGGGCGCACCAGTTCCTGATATTTGCGCATGGCAAGCTCGGCATCCGGATCGTTCCAGGACAGCGGCAGGTGCACGATGCGGCTGGGGACCTTGATATCCTGCGCGGCCGGCAAGCCCGCCTCGATCTCGGTGAGCAGGCCGAGCAGGCGTTTGCGGGTCAAGGTCGTGCCATCGTAATGGATCTGCAGCGAGCGGATGCCGGGCGTCAGATCGATGATGCCCGGCAGGCGAGCTTGGACGATCGCCTGCATCAAAAGCTGCACGCGCAGACGCAGCGCGATATCAAGCGTCATCGCCCCATATTCGACCAGCAGATTGTCGTCGCCCTGGCGGCGATAGACGACGGGCACGGGTCCTTCTTGGCCCTGGCCGACGATCCCCGACCCTGCTGCATTGCCGAGGTGCTGCAGCCTCGGACCGGCGACGGGGTCTTCGGCACGTTCAGCAGGACGAAACCGGATTTTGTCACCGGGCTTGAACTGGCCCATCTTCCATTGCTCGTCGCGAGCAATGACGGCGGGGCAGACGAACCCGCCGAGGCTCGGACCATCGGGCCCGAGAATGATCGGCATGTCGCCGGTAAAGTCGATCGCGCCGATCGCATAGGCATTGTCATGCAGGTTGGAGGGATGAAGGCCGGCTTCACCACCGTCGCTGCGTGCCCATTTTGGCGCAGGACCGATCAGGCGCACGCCGGTGCGGGCGCTGTTGAAGTGCACCTCGTATTCGGTCGAGAACAACGTCTCGATATCGCTTTCGAGAAAGAAGTCGGGCGCACCGTGCGGGCCGTAGAGGACACCGACCTCCCAGGCTCGGGTCAAAGGGGCGGGCCGGCCTGCCGCCGTCGTTTGCTGCTGTGGCGTGCGTGCCAGCCTCAGAACATGGCCGGTCTGGAGCGTGCCGATGGCATGGCCCCCGAACCGTCCGAGACCGAAGGTCGCCCTGGAGCCGAGCATGACCGGCGCGGAAAGGCCTCCGGCAACGGCGAGGTAAGACCGCTGGCCCGGCCCCTCTATCGCACCAATGGCCAGTGTCTGCCCCGCCCTCGCACTGACGGCTTCGCCATGTGGCAGCAGTACGCCGTCGAGGGTCATCGGCATGCAGGCGCCTGCGAGCGCGATCGTAATGTCGGAAAAGATTTTAAGCACCGGCCCGGAAACAGTAAGTTCCAGCGCCGCGGTTTCGTCAGCATTGCCGACGAGCCTGTTTGCATGACGAAACGAGCGCTCGTCCATCGGGCCGCTCGGCGGCACGCCGACATGCCAGAGGCCGAGCCGGCCGGGCAGCTCCTGAATGCTCGACTGCGCACCCGGCGCCAGCACCTCGATCACATCGGGCACGAAAGGAAAGTCCCTGAGCGCCGTCGTCGCCACGTCGCCGCTCGCCAGCAGCTTGGATCCTGCTATGGCCTGGAGATATTGCAGATTGGTCTCGATGCCGGAGATGGAGCTTTCCGCCAGCGCGCGCTTCAGCTTCTCGATCGCGGCCGGCCGGTCCTCGGCTGCCACGATCACCTTGGCAAGCATCGGATCGTAGAAAGGGGTGACTTCGGTGCCCGTCTCAATCCAGCCGTCGACGCGCGTGCCCGCCGGAAAGACGACCTCCGTCAGCAGGCCGGCGCTCGGCCGGAAGCCGGCATGCGGCATCTCGGCGTAGAGGCGCGCTTCGATCGCCACGCCTTTAGGGACGAGGATTTCGCTGCCGGAAATGACATCCTCGCCGGCGGCTTGACGGATCATCCATTCGACAAGATCGATGCCGTAGACGGCTTCCGTAACCGGGTGCTCGACCTGCAGGCGGGTATTGACCTCGAGGAAATAGAATTCCTCGCGGGCAGGATCATAGATGAACTCCACGGTTCCGGCGGACTGGTAGCGCGCGGAAGAGCCCAGCGCCATGGCCGCGGCATGCAGGCGCTCGCGTATCTCAGGCGAAAGACCGGGAGCGGGCGTCTCCTCAATCACCTTCTGATTCCGGCGCTGCAACGAGCAATCGCGTTCGCCGAGCGCGATCACGCGGCCCTTGCCGTCGCCGAAGATCTGGACTTCGACGTGCCGTGCCTTCGATACGAAGCGTTCGAGATAGACGCGCGCATCGCCGAAACTGGCCTTGGCCGTGCGCTGCACGCTTTCGAAGGCGGCCTTAAGACTATCGGCATCCTCACAAAGCTGCATGCCGATGCCGCCGCCGCCGGCCGTCGATTTCAGCATGACCGGATATCCGATCTCAACCGCCGCAGCGAGCGCTGCGTCGCCCGTCTCGACGAGACCACTGCCCGGTAGCAGCGGTACGCCGCTTGCGCGCGCCAATTCGCGGGCCGTGTGCTTGAGCCCGAAGGCGGCGATATTATCCGGCGTCGGGCCGATGAAGGCGATGCCCTCCTGCGCCAGCCGCTTGGCAAAGCCGATGTTTTCCGAAAGGAAACCGTAGCCGGGATGCACGGCTTCTGCGCCGGTAGCCTTGCAAGCCGCAATGACGGCGTCGACATCGAGATAGCTTTCGGCGGCCGGCGCCGGACCGAGCCTGACGGCCTCGTCGGCCATCAGCGATGCCTTGGCGAAGCGATCGGCGTCCGAATAGACGACGACGGAGGCGATGCCCATGCGCCTCAGCGTCCGGATGATCCGGACAGCGATTTCGCCGCGATTGGCGATCAATATCTTCCTGAACATCTCAAGCCTCACCGTCCCAGACGAGGACGCGGATCGGCGTCGGATCGAAGCCGTTGCAGGGATTGTTGATTTGCGGGCAATTGGAAATGACGATCAGCACGTCCATCTCGGCCTTGAGCTCAACATAATCGCCCGGTGCGGAGATGCCGTCGACGATGGTCATCTCGCCGGTCGGCTCGATCGGCACATTCATGAAGAAGTTGATGTTGGGCACGACGTCGCGCTTGCCCATGCCATGTTTTGCGACCTCCAGAACGAAATTGTCCCGGCAGGCATGGAGATATCTGGTGCCGTGGCCGAAGCGCACCGTGTTGCTCTCGCAGGAGCATGCGCCGGCTGAAGTGTCGTGACGTCCGCAACTGTCGGCCGTCATCCTCAACATGACGCGACCCTCGTTGGACATAATCTCGGTGCCCGTTGTGATATAGGCCGCACCCTGCTCGCGCATGGTGTCCTGGCTGGAATAGCGTTCGGAATGATCTTCTGCGTTGTAGAACAGCGTGTCGATCGCCTGCTGGCCATAGCTATCCTCGATGCGCAATGTCTGGCCTTTCCGAACCACCGTCGAGAACGGCGCTTCTGCGGCAATGAAGTGATCCTGCACGGCGTTCTTGAGCGTGCGGAACGGAGCGGTCTGGATAAAGTCGGTCATGATAGTCTCTCCACTGCTCACAGGTCGGCGGATGCGTTGTTCTCGAAGCCGCGTACTGCCTCTGCGGTGGCTGTGAGGCACAGGTCGTCGGAGCTGGTGGGCCGGACAGCCAGCCGCGTCACGGTCACCGGCTTCGGTGCGTATGTCGGGCTTGGATCGAGCGGATGCGGGCAATTGGAAAAGCCGACAATCATGTCCATCTCGGCGCGCAGCTCAACATAGTCACCGTCATGCGGCAGCTCCGACTGCCATGCGAACTTGCCGTCCACATCAACGCGAACGGGAGCAAAGAGCGCGAGCACGGCGGGAATGTCGCGCTTGTCCAATCCGGCCTTGGTCGCAAGCTTGATGAAATTGTCGCGGCTGTTGCGGGTGCCTTCGCCGTATTTCGCCAGGTTTGAGGCGGCAGTCGAGCTGCCCATCAGGCAATCATGTGCGCCGGAAGAATCCTCGGTGACGGAGAACATCACGCGTCCCATGTCGGAGAAGATCACCCGGCCTTTCGAAAGGGCGGTGGTCCATTGCATCTTCACCGTATCGGGCAGATTCAGCCGCTCGCTCGTATCGGCCGCATTCCAGGCGGCGAGCGAGATGGTCGAGAAGCCCTGTTCCTGGGCAATGTGTAGCGTCTCGCCGTGCTTGACGCGTGTCGACCAGTACCAGCCGCTGGGTATGACTTCCTGATGGACAATCAAAGCCGCATCGATCGGCGGGGCGGGTAGGGGGCTCGGTGTCGGCAAGGCCTTGGGTGCGAATTCCAGACCCTTTCTCTGATGTTCTTCATAACGGGCGCGGTTGACGGCGATTTCTTCTGACGAACGTCTGACGTGCTGCATGGCTAGATGTCTCCCGACGGTGCCAGGTCGTCCCGGCGGTGCCCCTTTGAAGCGATCGGGCCGTCCCGGTCGGAGCTGAAGATCGAGGCTGCGCCGGCAGTACGCGGCGGCCAGATGGAAATGTCCTTGGTAATCGTCGCGCCGTAGCGCTCCTTCTCTTCCGGCCGGTCGCGGCGGCGCTCGAAGGCGACTACCCTTGTGGCAAGCGTGAAGGCTTCGCGCATGTCATGCGTGACCATGACGACGGTCATCTGCGTTTCGTGCCAAAGCCGTTTCATCAGCGTGTGGATCTCGGCGCGGATACCAGGGTCGAGCGCGCCGAAAGGCTCGTCGAGCAATAGCACTTTGGGGCGCATGATGAGCGCCTGCGCCAGCGCCAGGCGCTGCTGCATGCCGCCGGAAAGCTGGGCTGGATACTTGTTTTCGGCGCCGGCAAGGCCGACCTCCGCGAGGAGTTGCCGCGCCTCGTCGATCGCGTTGCGCCGCGCCGCGCCGAAAAGCCTGGCCTTGTAGCGCGAGCCGGCAAGCTCCTTGCCGAGCAGCACGTTGTTGAGTGCGGTCAGATGCGGAAAGACCGAGTAGCGCTGAAAGACCACGCCGCGGTCGGCGTCGGGCTCGCTAGGCAGCGGCGCGCCATCGAGAGAGATCGCGCCTCTGGTGGGCTGTTCCTGTCCCAAAAGCATACGCAGGAAGGTCGACTTACCGCAGCCGGAGGGACCGACGAGTGCGACAAAGGCGCGGGAGGCGACCGTCAGCGACACATCCTCGAGCACGATCTGGTCACCGTATTCCTTCCAGACCTTTTCTATCCTGAGTTCGCTCATGCCTGCTTCTCCAGTTCGGACCAGGGGAAGACGGCGATGCGGAGGCGATCGAGAAGATAATTCATGAGCACGGCGAGCAGTGTGATCCAGACGACGTAGGGAAAGATCACATCCATCGACAGATATCGGCGAACGAGGAAAATACGGTAGCCAAGGCCGGAATCGGAGGAGATCGCCTCGGCGGCAATCAGGAACAGCCAGGCCGGCCCGAGCTGGAGCCTCAGGCAGGTGATCAGCCGCGGCAGGATCTGTGGCAACACGACGCGAAGCGCGATCTGCCAGGAGGAGCCGCCGAGCGTCTCGGCCTTGACGATCTGCTCGCGCGGCAATTCCAGCGCCTTCAGCGCCAGGTCGCGGATCATCGTCGGTGCAACGCCGATCACGATAAGGGCGATCTTGGAGGTCTCGCCAAGGCCCATGACGATGAACAGTATCGGCAGCAACGCGAGCGGCGGCACCATCGAAATGACTGCGACGAAGGGCGACAGCAGAGCCCTGAGATAGGGCAGCATGCCGATGAGCATGCCGATGCAAAGCGCGATAGCCGTGGATATGCTGAGGCCCGACAGGAGCCGTACCAGGCTCGCCCAGGTGTCCGACCACAGCAGGTATTCTCCCGTGCGCGGATCGGCGATGAAGGCCATACGGTTGATGGCGTCGGCAAAGCCGGCAAGATTGGGCAGCAACTTGTCATTGGCGTTTTCGGCAAGCCGTGCGGCTGAACCGACGGCATACGCGACGATCAGCAGCAAAAAGGGCAACAGCGTCAAGGCAAGCTGCGCACCCCGGCTAGGCCTGCTATTGATCCAACGCATGAAAGGCTCCGCGGATGAAGGGATCGGGCGGCGCGCCGGCGCCGCCAGTGAAGGTATCGCTCAGAGCGAACCGTCGGCGGCCGCCTTCATATAGGTCTCCGTGAAGCGCAACTTGACATTCGCACTGTCGCCGAGAACCTTGCCATCGGGCATTTCGATGCCGATGACGTCAGCCGAAGGCGCTCCATTGCCGAGCAGACCCTTCTGGAACAGGAAGCTGCGCACCAGATCCATCGTCTTCGGCAGGTTCGGCGAGGTGGTGAAGGCAACCGCGTCGGCAGGCTTATCGAAGAGTTTGGTTGCGGCGAGCTGCGCCTCGAAACCCTTCAGGTCTGTGCCCGATGCGGCCCCCATCGCCTCGCGGGCAGCCTTGCCTTCCGGTGTGTCTGCCCTCAGCAGCGCCGCCGTTTCATACCAGATGCCGGCCAACGCCTTACCGAAATTCGGATTGTCCTTCAGGATGTTGCTGTTGGCGGCCATCAGGTCGATGATCTCGCCCGGCACCTGCGAGCTATCGAAGACCTTCTTGGCGGAAGGCTCCTCGAGAATGGTCGAGACCAGCGGATTCCAGGTGACGACGGCGGAGACATCCGGCGTCTTGTAGGCCGCAACCATATCGGCGTCGGAGGTGTTAACCACCTTCACGTCGCGTTCGGTAAGCTTGATGCTGTCGAGCGCGCGGGCGAGCAGATAATGCGAAACCGAATACTGAACCAGATTGACGTTCTGGCCCTTGAGGTCTGCGAGGCTTGCCTTGTCCTTGAGAATGACGGCGTCATTGCCATTCGAAAAGTCACCAACGATAACGGCTGTCGTGTCGACGCCGCCGGCTGCCGGGATCGAGAGGCCGTCCATGTTGGTCAGCGTCACGGCATCGAAGGCGCCGGCCGTATACTGGTTCATCGACTCGACGTAATCGTTGAACTGGGTGACCTCGATGTTGATGCCGTATTTGTCGGCCCATTTCTTGACGATACCGTGATCGGCGGCATAACCCCAGGGCATCCAGCCGACATAGATGGACCAGGCGACCTTGAAACTGGTTTTCGGCGCGGCGCTTGCGGCAGAGCCAAGCCCGAAAGCCAGCGATACCGAAAGAGCCGTTACGGAAAGGATCTTCGAAAAAGTCTGCATAGAAATTCCCCTTTTGCTTTTTTTCAAAAAGGGATCGGCAAAGACCATCGCGCCGCCAATCCCTTGGCTTACGAGGTCTCCCGGGCTTTTATCCCGCCGTGCATCCGGTGGGATTTCTCCCCCAGCCGGTGGTGGCTCTCGGACCAGCACGCTCCGAAGAGGAGCGCCGGAACCCTAGCCACCAACTCTGCGGATAAAGAAGCAAGGTCCATGCCACTCCCAAATATGTATGATAGATGCGGTCTGAAGCATAATCGCGAACGGCAGCGACGTCATTCAATGCCGCTATTTTGATCATGCTGCCCAGAATTTCTGCCGGCGTTCCCGCGGAGTCCTTCTTCGTCAGTTGAATAAAGATGCCCGGATCGTTCATCTTGGCGCTGCCGCCATTGCGGTAGAATTCGTGTAGGGCGACCTCGAAAGCTGACCGTGCTTTCATGCCGTTTCCTCTCCGAGTATTTTCACTGGCCGGTCCCACTGAATAAGCACGACACAGCCGGTATCGCTCCAGACCGAATGTTCTGTGCCGGGGGCATTGACGATGTAACTGCCGCGGCCGTAGTCGCCGGCCTCGTCGGACTGCACCCCATCGAGAACGAAAATGGTTTCCAACCCCTCATGGCGATGGCGGGGAACGGACGCGCCGGCTTCGTATTTCAGGAGCGCCACGCCCGGTTGGTCGCCTTCGAAGGGGCGAATCCAATGGATTGTCACCTCTTCACGGAACGGCCCGAATTCCAGATCCTTCCAGCCGCCTGATGTGAGCAGTTCGCGGGTCGTTTCAGGCATGGGCGATGCTTTCCAGGATATCGTCGACACGAGCCGTCCAGCCGACGATGGCGCCCTGGGCGCGGATCATGGCAATGGCGGCGGCCTTGAATTCGGGGAAGTAGCTTTCCGTCGCCTCCTCGGCGAGCAGGCATTCATAGCCGCGGTCGTTTGCCTCGCGCATCGTCGTCTGCACGCAGACTTCTGTCGTTACACCCGCAAAGACGAGCTGCTTGATACCCTTCTCATGCAGGACATCGCCAAGTTTCGTGGCGTAAAAGGCGCCCTTGCCGGGTTTTTCAATGACGACCTCGCCCTTGATCGGCGCAAGCTCCGGTAGGATCGCCGTGCCAGGCTCACCGGAGATGAGGATGCGACCCATGGGACCCTTGTCGCCGATCCTAAACATCGGATTGCCGCGGTCGCGTTTTGCCGGCGGCAGGTCGGAGAGATCGCGCTTGTGGCATTCCATAGTGTGGATGACCGGCAGGCCGGCGTTGCGGAAGCCCTGGATGAGGCGTTTGACATCGGGGACGATTCTGACGATGCGACTGACATCATTGCCAAGGCTAGCACCAAAGCCACCGGGTTCGGCGAAGTCGCGCTGCATGTCGATGACGATAAGGGCAAGCTGGTCGTGTTTCACCGGAAAGGCGAAGGGTTCTGCCTTGATCTCCGCCATCAGTGATGCCCCGCCATATGCGCGCCGATCACACCGATATCCGCCGAACGCGCCGGTGTCTCGTAAACCAGCTTGCCTTCGGAAATCACCACGATGCGGTCCGACATTTCGAGCAGCTCGTCGAGATCTTCGGACAGCAGCAAAACGGCCGTACCGGAATTGCGCGCCTTCATGATGCGGGCACGGATCTCGGCGACAGCGGAGAAATCGAGGCCGAAACAGGGGTTCGAGACGATGAGCAGGTCCACCTTGCCCGTCAGCTCGCGGGCGAGTACCGCGCGCTGCACATTGCCGCCTGAAAGCGCTGCAATCGGTGAGGAGGCGGATGCCGTTTTCACCTTGAAGTCGGAGATCAGCGCGCTGGCGCGCTTCTTCATCTTGCCCTTGTTCAGCCAGATCGCATCCTTGCCGTCCGCTTTCAGATCGAATGTGCGGAAAGCGAGGTTTTCGCTAACGGTCATACGAGGGGCGCACGCGTTCTGCAGCGGTTCTTCGGGGATGAAACGAACATTGTTCTTGCGTGTCTCGGGGCGGGTTGCGCCATAAGCCTCGCTGTTGACGCTCACATGGCCGCTATCCGTCGGCCGCTGTCCGGCGAGGATTTCCGTCAGCTCTTTCTGGCCGTTTCCGGATATGCCGGCGATGCCGACGATCTCGCCCGAGCGCACCAGGAGCTTATCGATCTCGATGCTCTTGAGACCGGAGCGGTCCGGTGCCTTGACCTGCTCGATCGTCAGCACTGGCTTGGCGTTTTCTGAAACGGGAACGCGTGTATCGAGTTCGGCAAGCTTGACGTCGCCAATCATCATCGCCGCCATGTCAGCGGTGGAGAGTTCACCGACCTTGCCGGCGCCGACCAGCTTACCACGCCGCAGGATCGAGACAGCATCGGCGAACTTCGTGACCTCATGAAACTTGTGCGAAATCATCAGCACGGTCAGTTCACCGCGCTCGGTCATACCGCGCACGAGGCCAAGCATCTCATCGGCTTCGGCCGGCGTCAGCACCGACGTTGGCTCATCCAGCACCAGGAAGGAGCGGCCGAGATAGAGCTGTTTGACGATCTCCAGCTTCTGCTTTTCGCCGGCGGCAAGCTCGCTCACCGGTCGATCAAGCTGGATCTTGAACGGCATGCGCTCCATGAAGGTGGCCAGATCCTTCCGCTCTTTCGCCCAGTTGATGATACCAGGCACTTGCGCGCGGCTGATGACGAGGTTTTCAGCCCCCGTCAGCGAGGGGACCAGCGTAAAGTGCTGGTAGACCATGCCGAGACCGTAGGTAGCGGCGTCTTTGGGCGAGGTGATTGCCACTTCGCGGCCGTCGACGGAAAGCGACCCCGACGTGGCGTGATAGAAGCCCATGATGCATTTGACGAGCGTCGACTTGCCGGCACCGTTTTCGCCGAGCAGCGCATGGAAGCTGCCGGCAGGCACCTTGATCGAGACACGGTCAAGGGCGGTGAAACTGCCGAAGCACATCGTCATGTCGATCGTGTCGATGCCGACGGCCTTGCCAGCTCTCGGAAGGGGCGTATCGCGGACCGTGCTCATGGCAAAGCCTCGATCAGCGTCTTAGAATTGGAGACAGAACCGAAGACGCCGCCCTGCATCTTCACCATCTTGATGGCGGCGAGGTGATTGCCGTAGTCGGTCGCGCCGCAGCAGTCTTCCAATAGCAGGCATTCGAACCCGCGATCGTTGGCCTCGCGCATCGTGGTGGACACGCAGACGTCAGTGGTGATGCCAGTCAGGATGATATTGTCGATGCGCTTCTGGTTGAGGATCAGTTCCAGATCGGTGGCGCAGAAGGAGCCCTTGCCGGGCTTGTCAATGATGGTCTCGCCCGCAAGGGGATAAAGTTCGGGAATGATGTCCCAGCCGGGTTCGCCGCGCACGAGGATGCGCCCACAAGGTCCGGGATCGCCGATGCCGGCATTGATGCGACGCGAGCGCCAGCGCTTGTTGGCCGGAAGGTCCGCAAGGTCGGGCCGATGACCTTCACGGGTGTGGATGATGTGGTAGCCCTTGGCGCGCATGTCCGCCAGCACTGCCTTGATTGGCTCGATAGGCGCCTGGACCAGTGACAGATCATAACCCATGTGATCGACATAGCCGCCCTTGCCGCAGAAATCAGTCTGCATGTCGATGATGATGAGGGCGGTGTTGTCCGGCCGGAGCGCGCCATTATAGGGCCAGGGATAGGGGTCGGCGTCGACATAGGTCGGCTTCCCGGGGATGACGGCTGTTGCCAGACTGTTCATGGATGATCTCTCCTATTTGGTGAGCGAGAGTGCACCCGGCGCACCGGCGAGCGAGCGCGTGGGCGACGAGGTAATGATCATGATGACGAGCGTGAGCACGTAAGGGGCGGCATAGAAAAGATAGTAGCCTTCGGTCACTCCGACCGACTGCAACGCCGGGCCGAGCGCCCCAGCGCCGCCGAAGAGCAATGCTGCGAGGAAGCAGCCGATCGGATTCCACCGCGCAAAGATGACGAGCGCCACGGCCATCAAGCCTTGGCCGGAGGAGATGCGTTCGTTCCACGAGCCTGGATAGTAGAGCGAGAGATAGGCGCCGCCGATCGCCGCCAGCGAGCCGCCGACGGCGGTGGCCATCAGGCGCACGCGATCCGGATTGACGCCCATGGCGCGTGCAGCATCCGTGCTATCGCCGACGACACGCAAAATGAGGCCGACACGCGTATTCTTGAACGCCCACCGGAGGGCGAAGGCGAGCATCGCGCCGAGGATGAACAGCACGTTGATGCTCAGCGCCGCTTGGATCTGCGGCAGGCTGGACCAGAATCCTAACGGAATTGCCGGCAGGTGTGGCGCCGCCGGCTGGATGAACGGTTTTCCGAGGAAGAAGGCGAGGCCCAGGCCAAACTGCATCATGGCGATGCCGATCGCGATATCGTTGACCTTCGGCCATTTGCAGATCCAGCCATGCACGGCGCCGAAAATTGCGCCGGTCGCCATTGCAGCGAGTACGCCGAGCCAGGGGGAGCCGCTCATGACGGCGACAGCGTAAGCGGTCATGGCACCGAAGACGAGCGTGCCTTCAAGGCCGAGATTGATGCGGCCCGAACGCTCGGTGATCGTCTCGCCGAGGCTGACGAAGATGAAGGGCGTCGAGACGCGGATCGCGCCGGCGAAGATGGCGAGGGGCACTCCCCAGAGGCCGATTGCGGTGTCGTCCATCATTCGCTCCTTTTCCAGAGGTCGGGATTGAAGATCTTGAAGCGGCCGTAAAAGGTCTCGCAGAAGAGGATGACGATGAAGAGCGTGCCCTGCAGCACCAGCACCGTGGCATCCGGCAGGCCCATGCGGCGCTGGATGAGGCCGCCCGCGGCATTGATGCCGCCAAGCAGGATCGCGACCGGGATAATGGCCAGCGGATTGTGCCGAGCGAGGAAGGCAACGAGAATGCCGGTGTAGCCGTAGCCAGCGGCAAGCGACGCGTTGGCGCTGCCCTGCACGGCTGTGACCTCGATCATGCCGGCAAGCCCGGCGAAACTGCCGGCGATCGCCGTGAAGCCGGCAATCAGCCGGCCGACCGGCAGGCCCTGGATCTGCGCGGCGCGGACATTGCCACCGGCGATGCGGGCCGCAAAGCCGTAGCTCGTCACCTCGATCAATACCCATGAAACGATGCAGGCGACGACGCCAATGACGAGACCCCAATGCACGTCCATGCCCGGGATATGGCCAAGCATGTAGTCTTGCGGCAACGGCTTGGTCGAGGGCTTGTTGAGGCTTGCAGGATCACGCAGCGGCCCTTCGACGAATTGGTTCATCAGGGCGATGGCGATATAGGAAAGCAGCAGCGACGAGATGGTCTCATTGACGCCGCGGTAATGGCGCAGGAAGCCGGCGAGGCCGATCCAGACGCCGCCAACCAGCATGGCAGCGATCGCCATGAGAATGAAGGTCAGGAAGACCGGTGCCGAGCCGACGAGTGGCAGAGCCATCGCCGCGGCGGCTACGCCACCCAGCACGACCGCGCCCTCTCCGCCGATGATGACGAGGCCGAGACGGGCAGGTAGGGCAACGCAGAGTGCCGTCAGGAGAAGGGGTGCGGCACGGCTGAGGCTGTTCTGCACGGAAAACCAACTGCCGAAGCCGCCGGTGTACATGAGTTGGAAGAGCATTGCGGGCGATTTGCCGATCGCCAGGATGAAGAGGGAGAAGAGCGCAAGACCGATCACGATAGCCGCAAGGCCGATGACAATCGGCTCGGCCCGCCGCGCGATCCATTCAAGGGTTGGGCGCAACGAAGCCGGTTTTTCGGAAGCGACTGATATTGCGGGATCGTTGGCCTGGACAGTCATGGCGCTTCTCCCTTTGCGGTTTACGCTGTGGACCCGACGACGCCTTCCACCAGGTAATTCATGCTTTCGAGCTCGATCGCGTCTTCGGCGTAGCTCTTGTCGGCGGTCACGACTATGTTGCCCTTGTTGTCCTTCAGCGGCCCCTTGAAGACCGAGAACCCACCCTTCATCATCTCAGCATGCGTGGCCTCGAAGGCCTTGCGGCCCGCCTCGGAAACGCCTGGGCCGAGTGCGCTCATCTTTACGAAGCCGTCCTTCAGGCCGCCGCGTACGAAGTTGCCGAGCTTTTCGCCTGCCTGCGCCTTCTTGACGAAATTGCTGTAGACGTTGCCCCAGGCCCATTCGGCACCGGTGAGATATTTTTCAGGAGCAAGCGGGCTCTGGTTGGCGTGGTAGCCGCAAATGAAGGCGCCGCGGCCACTGGCCGTCTCGACCACCACTTTGGGGCTGTCGACGTGGCAAGTGATGACGTCGGCGCCCTGATCGATCAGTGCGTTGGTCGCTTCGGCCTCCTTGACCGCGAGCGACCATTCTCCGGTGAAGATCACCTGGCAGGTGATGGTGGGATCCACGGACCGAGCCCCAAGCAGGAAGGCATTGATGTTTTGCAGGACCTGCGGGATCGGCTTGGCGGCAACGAAGCCGATTTTCTTGCTCTTCGTTGCATGGCCAGCTGCGATGCCGTTCAGATACTGACCTTGGAAGATATAGCCGAAATAGGAACCCGTATTGGCCGGATGCTTGCCCTCCTGCCAGAGGCCGCCGCAGTGGCGGAACTGGACATCGGGGTATTTGGCGGCCATGGCCAGCATGTGGGGGTCGAAATAGCCGAAGGAGGTTGGGAAAAGCAGGGTCGCGCCATCGAGATTGATCATCGATTCCATCGTCTTCTGGACGTCGACCGTCTCGGGCACGTTCTCTTCTTCGACAACTGTGATGCCCGGCAGCGCTTTGACGGCGGCTGCGCCCTCGGCATGCGACTGGTTATAGCCATAGTCATCCTTCGGGCCGACATAGATGAAGCCGACGGTGAGGGCTGTCTGCGCAAGGGCCTGGGAGGAGAAAAAGCCGGGTGCTGTGCCGACGAAGAGGGTGGTGGTGGAAGCCTGAAGGAAACGGCGGCGGTTCATGGAAAGGAGTCTGGTCATCGGAATGCTCCCCGTGCGGCGGTTTTGCCGGTTCAACTGATTGCAGAAAAGTGTATGCAATGCCCGTGCCAGATTTTATTGCGTTGATTTTACATAAAAATTTCCGGGGTTGTTTAGGGAAGATGTTAAAGTGTATGCAATTTTAATCTCAATCAGGCCAAAGATTGTGCATAGCCTATAAAATAGCCGTATAATCATATGAGCAATAGCGATTGAGTGCACGCTGGCTTGGATTCGCGCGATATATTATTCAATATAAACAATATAATATTGCCAGTGTTTGACTTTGATCAGCCGGCGCTACATGTGTATGCAACACGCAACAAAACAGAATCGATCCTTGAAACAGGTCAGGCGCAGAGAGATCATCCGGGCAGGAACGACCGTCGAACAGATGGTGCGGGCAATAGCCGACATGATCGTGACCGGGCAGATGCTACCGGGCGAGAAGCTTGACGAAATTTCGCTGGCCGCCCGTTTCGAAGTATCGCGCACGCCGGTGCGCGAGGCGCTGCGCGAACTCGGGGCAATGGGGCTTGTCGAACGCGAGCCGAACCGCAGCGCCCTCGTTACCAATGTGACCGAGACCTATCTGCATTCTATGTTCGAGGCGATGGCGGAGCTTGAGGCAATCTGCGCGCGGCTTGCGGCCGAGCGAATGACAGTCGAAGAACGGCGCATGCTGGAAATCGAGCATCACGCTTCCGCACGCCTTGTGCATCTGGGTGCGGAGGAAGACTATGCCGCCCATAATACCGAGTTTCATACTCGGCTTTATCGCGGCGCGCACAACGAACACATCTACGAACTGGTCACGCAAAGCCGAGCGCGGCTTGCGCCGTTCCGTCGCGCGCAGTTTCGGTTACCCGGCCGGTTGGCGAAATCCTATGACGAGCACGACGTAATCGTAACGGCGATCATGCGAGCGGATGGCGCCGGCGCTGCGCAGGCCGCATATTCCCATGTGGAAATTGTCAGCGACGTTAGCGCGGTCTTTGCCAAAGCAAGTGAAAGCTAGCTATGCGCTAGTGGCATCCTGATTTGTCCTTTTCACATCCAATCCGGTTCATCGTCACGAATACGGGCGGATAGCTGTAGTCATGCTTTTTCTTGTCTGTCGCGGCATCGACTAAGGCGACTGCCACCATTGTTACAAGACCGTTGTTGCTTGCTGCCGCCATGCGGTCATGGGATGTTTCATCGAAAGGCTGAGCGCTTGCATAACCGGTCCTGTAGCCCGGGGCTTGGCAGTGGACGGAAACCGGGCGTGAGGCGTAGCCGTAGTCAGGCACTCTAATTTCTGCGGGAGTCTTCACAGAGGCACGATACCCCTCGCTGTCCAACGCGCAGTCGATGCCTTCCAATTCGGTTCTGGTGGAAAATTGTGCGTCCTTCTTCCGGACATCCTCGTAGGTTCGCACCGTAACAATCTTCTGGCCTTTGAGCGCCGGGATGTCTTGACCGGCAGCGCGCTGTGGTGACAGCACATCGCCGTACTGTACGCCTTTCGCGGTCGGTGTGGCCACAACGCTCATCGCGATAGGCTTTGCAGTTTGGCACCCTGCCAATGCCGCAACAGTGACTACGGAAATGGCGCAAGAACGGATTTTTGTTTTCATCATATAGCCTAAAAATTGGAGGAGGCGGTGGTTCAAGTGACGCGCCTCGCTGGCAAATGGATAAGACTCATATCGTGGCTGACGGCTTCGCTTGTGCCATGCATGGCGGCTATCAACCTCTGATTATCCCGATAAATCAAAAGCACTACCAACCAATAAACAGAATGTGGTGCATTTTGCGCAAAGCAGCGCATTGCGCTCGAGCCGACCTCCGGGCTCGATGTTTGCGGGTTCCGAGAAGGCGGAATGAGGCTATTGATTGGTGCGTAACCACCTAAAAAGCCTGGAAAATTCCAGTTCGCTGTAGTCGCCCGGAGCCCAGGAGCAACAGGATCAGGGTTCCCCAACACAGGACTGCCCAAGACGAGGGCGCCACGTCGTTTTGTGAGTCTCAATCCAGTCATCAGCGTATCGAAAAGACCGCCACGCATGATCCGTAGCCACAGCTCTTCCTAATACGATGACATGGCCGTTACTTCGGGGCCTCGGTGGCCTGCTGCTTGAGCTGGACCGACCGGAGCGCCGCCACCGCTGCGCTGCCCTCGGCTTTTTCTTCGCCGCCGACCTGCACGGTCGGCTGGGCGAACTCGATCCCGTTCGATCGGAACGCATCGCGGATCATCGTATAGGCCCGACGGCGCACGGCGGACTGATGGCCGGGCACGGTACTGAATGCGAAGCTGAGCTCGATCCCGAATTCGCCGATCTGCTCGACGCCTTTCATCTTCACCGGCTCTATGATGAATGGGGCAAGCTCAGGATCTTCTTTCATCTCTGCGCCAATGGCTTTTACCAGCTTTTTCACCATGGCGATGTCGGTGTCGAATGCAACACGCAGCATGAACTTGTCGATCACCCAGTCCCGGCTCATGTTCTGCACCGCACCTAGCGCCCCGAAGGGCACGGTAAAGATCGGCCCGCGGTGATGGCGCAGGCGTACCGAACGAAGGCTGAAGGATTCGACAGTGCCCTTGTAACTGCCGCTCTGGATGTATTCGCCGACGCGGAATGCGTCGTCGAGCATGTAGAAGATGCCGCTGATGACATCCTTCACAAGCGTCTGCGAGCCGAAGCCGAGGGCGACGCCGAAGATACCCGCGCCTGCAATGAGGGGGCCGATCTGAACTCCCAGTTCGGCGAGCACGGTCAGTGCCGTCGCGGCGAGCACGAAGACGGCCAGCGCATTGCGGAAGATCGGAAGCAGCGTGGCGATGCGGTGCTCGCTCGCGGCTTCGCCGCCATGCGCGGAAGGATCGGCGGAGAAAGTCTGCAGCTTGCTGTCGATGAAGGCTTTGGCGATATGCCAAACGAGATCGGCAACGAGAAGAACGACGGCGCTCTTCAGCAGGCCGTACGTAATGGCGCTCAAGGTGGGATCCTGATGCGCCAGCGAATCTGGATTGAGGTGCCACACCATTGCAAGCCATGCGACCGCGATCGCGATGACGACGGCCCGGCTACCCCTGGCAGCGATAACGGCCTTGAGATCTTTCCGGTTGTCTCCCATTGCACGCTCGACGGCGCGCCCGACGAGGCGAAGCAGGGGCGGCAGGATCATGGCAAAGATCCCGAGCCAGGCAAGACCCTTGAAGTTCAGCAGCCAAAGCAGCCAGACGGCAAAGAGGCAGAGCGATAGCGCAAGTTTTCGCGAACGCGACGATGAATTGCGGGTCCAGACGGCTTCCAGGGCGAGCGCGAACAGGAAGATCGAGAAGCAGAAGGAAATCGCCTGGTTGACAGGTGGCGGGACGCCGAGTGGAGGCCCAAGGGTTGCGGTCGCTATTGCAAAGAAAAGCAGGCCTGCGAACGCCTTGATTCGCCGACGCAGGCCTATGTCCGGGGTTGCAAGCGCCACTGCCGCCGAGAGGCAACGATAGGCCACGAAAGCGATGAGATAGGTCAACAGCACGATGCGCACGAGAGGCGGCCAGTCGACCACGAAGAAAACGATCGCCATGGCTGCGGTAAAAACGGCAATCGGCAGGAATTCCGCGGCGACCGGAGACGACGAGGCGCGATGCGACCATTGTCGCCGGAATACGGCTTCGACCGCCGCGCCGAGCAGTACGAGCCCTCCCAGCAGCACGACGATCGGAGCATATCCGTGGTCGATTGCATCGGCCCGCCCTCGGCGCATGGCCGCGGCGATTTCACCGGGAATCGTCGGTATGGCGGCGATAATGCCACCGTACCGCGAGCGCGCTCGCTTGTCCCAGTCGGCAAGCGCAGAAGCATCCTGCTCCGCAGCCGGCCCGGCTGCGGAGCCGGCCTTGCGGCTGTCAAGCCAGGCTTTGACGTCGGGATCTTGCAGCAAGCGGACGAGTTCATCGACCTTGGCATCCGAGGTTTGCTGCTGGGCATGCGCCATGGGTGCGAGGAGAAGCAGGCCGAGAATGAAGACCGTGGCGACGGCAAGATATGCAGGCTTCATGGAATGCTCCTCTGTCGGTCCTCAAATGGAGCATACAAGTTCCCTACAGGGGAGTACGTTACGGTAAACTCGGCGTAACAACTATCGTGCAGGGCATTTACGGTCCTTGTTACGGTAACGTACTTCCTGAAAGTGGGCGCCGGATCATACTCCTGAAAAAGGTGCCGGCGGGAGTCTGAATGGTCTGATGGACAAGGGGAGCGGCAACGAAAGAGCCCCGGTAGGTACACGGGAACGCGGCATGTGGCGGTTGATGTTGAAGCTGCCGTCAATTCGCGGCCGCCTTCAGATTCTTGCCACGAAGCCCTCTTCGCTTGGAAATCTGTTCGAAGCCTATGACGACGCGTGCTCCACGCTGGACCGGCTTCGTAGCGAATCCACCGGCGACCGCTCGCCCATGATCGAAGAGTACACGGGCATCTGCGCGGAAATTGAATCCGAAGTCATACAATATTGTCTCGAACGCGGTTCGAGCGTGCCGAAATAACCCGCGAACTCGCGTCAAAATCAATCACGTTGTGGTTTTGTTAGAGACTTGTATTGCAACCGTTTGTTTTCTGAGCGATAAATTCGTCTGTTCTACTTTAGCTGGACCAATGTGTGCGGGGGCCGCCATGGACGCTGAAGAACACGACACGAGGGCTTGCGAAGTTTCCGAAGCAGACGCCAGAGCCGAGCTCGACAGGCTGCTCTCCGACCCAAGGTTTCATGCGACGGATCGGGCGAAGGCAATTCTCGGATATATTGCCGAGCAGGGATTAAGCGGGCGTGCGGAAGGGGTCAAAGCCTATTCCATAGCAATCGATGTGCTTGGACGCACCAGCAGTTTCGATGCCTCCCTCGATCCTATCGTCCGTATCGAGGTTAGCCGGCTTCGTACTGCGCTCAGCCAGTATTACGAAGCATACGGCTCGCCGCGCGGAATCATGATCGACCTGCCAAAGGGGCGCTATGTCACGATTTTTTCCGCATCATCCTTGCCGGAATATGAGATCGGCGGTGAAGCGGCAGAGGCCGAAACAGCGAGGAGGGAGCTGGAGGAATACATCGGCCCCCTCCAAACTTCGCGTTCGAAACGTTCTCCGGTTGCAGGGTGGCAGGCATGGGCAGCGATTGCGGCAGTCCTTGGCATGGGGACGGCGCTCATGTGGGGAATGTCTGAGATTGCTCCGGCAATCACTGTCCGCCCGGCGGTCTCGGTCGAGATGGTGGCTGCCGACGCCGCATGGAGCGGAGAGGCAAACGCGACGCGTGAGATGCTGCTGACCGCCCTGACCCAGTTTCGGACGCTGACTGTCACCGAGGCTTTGCCCCCGGACAGACTGCAGTTTGCGGCCCACCGTTCTTCCGACGCAAACACCTATCGGATCGAGATGAAGTATTATGGCGATGGGAACGATAGAAGCATCTGGTGGCAGATAGCGAACCTCGCGACCGGCGAAGTGCTTCGGTCCGGGGTCGAAAGGGAGGATACGGCAGGCAAGAGCCCCGCGGCCGTTAGCATGAATCTCGCGGCGTCTCTAGCCCGAAGGTTTGCCTCGAGCGATAGCGTGATCAATAACGCGGAGACCTATGGAAGCGCTGCAGGTTCGCTTGGAAACGCTTGCGTGCTCCGCGCAGAGCGCGCGCTCGAGGACCGAGACTCAGCGGTGATTGCGAGATCGATGAACTGTCTGGAGCGGACAATAGCGAAAAGTCCGGACGATGCAGACGCCGGCGCAACGCTCGCAAGGGCGCTGCTGACAGGAGAAGAGGGTGTGATCGACCAGGCGACGCTCGCCAGATCCTATAAACTCGCAAGCCGCTCCGTATCGCTTGCGCCGCGTTCCGACCGGGCGCAAGTCGCCCTGATGATGACGCAGTTTGCCGCGGGCTGGAACACGGCAGCAATAGACACAGGCAACAGGGCCATGTCCCTCAATCCGAACAATCCGGATGTTGGCGCAACGCTCGCCACGGTTCTTTTTGCCTCCGGCTATTTCGACGCAGGCGTCTCGCTGGCACGGGATGCCGGGCGCAATGTCGACGCCGTGCCAGGCGATGCGGTTATCGTTCTCGCTCTCGACGCCTATCGCAGGTCCGACTGGTCCGAGGCCTCGTTGCTGGCCGAGCAGGTGCATCGCGGCGACTATGTGCTGAAGGTGCTGAGGATCGCCGCACTGGCTCAGCTCGGATCGAGCCAGGCTGCCCCGCGGCTCGCAGCCATGCAGAATCAGGATCCGGATTTCATTCGCCTGTTTCATCAAAGAATGGAGCAGAGACATTATCACCCGTCCATTACTGCAAAGCTCAAGGACGGCCTGACGAAGGCCGGTGCGGACTTCAAAGCCGCCGACCGGCTTGCCAGCGCATCCTAGAGGCGGGGATGTCGGAGAAGGCCGCCTGTCGGCAGTGGCTCTTGCCGCTCCGGTGGCTTCTCACGCCGCCGACCTGGCGCCAGCCATGGCTCCGCGATTGCCGGTTACAGAGCGCTTGGCGTCAACTACAGCAATGGCAGCCTCACCGAGGATATCGTGGAGCACGGCCCGATGGTGGGTGCGGTATTCCACTTCTGACCGGGGGAGGGCAGGCAGGCCCGGCCCCCGGCTTGCCGCCATCAGCCCTGACTATTCGAAAGCGAAGATCTTCTTCCAGTCATTCTTCATGTCAACGACCAGCCAGTTGCGGCGTCCGGCTTCGTCGAGCGCCTTGTCCAGCTTCCCAAACGCGGACTGGCGGTCGTAGGCATATTCGCGATCGCCGTCCGTATGGTGGATCAGCATCGCAAAGCCCGGGCTCTTCGCCGCGGTCGTCCACCGCATCATCTCGTAATCGCCGTCGGAATTGCCTGCAACGAAGATCGGCTTGCGCCCGATGAACTTGTTGATACCGGCAGGCTTGCCAGGGCCATCGTCGATGAAGTCGATTTCCGGTAGACGGTTCAGGACAGGTACGTCGTCGACGATCGCAAATTCGGTGGTGATTGTGCTTCCCACCACCTGTTCCGGCGGGATGCCATAGGCCTTTTCCGTAATCGGCCGCATGAACTCCACGCCGCCGCCGGAGACGATGTAGGTCTTGAAGCCGTTGGCGCGCAGATAGTCGAGCAGTTCGCGCATCGGCAGATACGTCATCTCCGTATACGGCTTGCCCGTCTTCGGATGTTTTGCCGTTGCGAACCAGTCCGTGACGATCGAGGCGAACTGGTCAGTCGTCATTCCGGCATGCGTTGCCATGCCGAGTTCGACGATGCCCTTCTCGCCGCTCTTTGCGATCCCTTTCAGATCGCCGGCAAGGATGGATTTGAACGGTTCCTTCTCCTTCCATTCCGGGTGTTGCGGCGCCAATGTCTTCACCCGGTCCAGCATGAAGCCGAGTTGGACGTAATAGGGCTGTTCGGACCAGAGCGTGCCGTCATTGTCGAAGACTGCGATGCGATCTTCAGGCGCGACGTAGCCTTCGCCGCCATCCGTCACCGTTGCCTTGACAAAGGCCATGATGTGGCTCTTCGCGGCCGTGTCGTTCCATGACGGCAGCGGCTCCTGCGAGAAGGCGGGACTGACGAAGCCCGCCGCCAGCGTAAACACGGCAACAATCAGCGAGGCGAGGATCGTTTCGGTGTTCCGGATCGGTCTCATCGGATATCTCCTGTCACGCGGTCGTTCTTTTCACGCAGCGGAAGCCGACATGGCTTGTGGACGTATCCTCCGGCTCGGCATGGCGGGCGGCCGGGCGATAACGACGGCAATAGTTCGGGGCGCAGAGATGCGAGCCGCCCTTCAGCACCCTCCGCGGGATGCGGATTTGTGGTTGCATGGGGTCGTAGCTCGCATCTGCCGGTCCGCCGTGGGGATTGCTCGGGATGCAGCAGGATTTGGCGGCAGGTTCGGTGTGCCGTGCTGACCAATAATCGGAGGTCCACTCCCACACATTGCCGATCATGTCGTAAAGGCCGTAGCCGTTCGGTGGGAAAGAGCGCACGGGCGAGGTCCGTTCTTTTCCCGCAGGCTTGGTGCTGAGCGTCGGAAATGTTCCCTGCCACGTATTGGCCATCGGGCGACCGTCGGGCATGAGTTCATCCCCCCAGGCGAATTCGGCGTCGTCCAGGCCACCGCGGGCGGCAAGTTCCCACTCCGCCTCGGTCGGCAAATTGAGGCCCGCCCAGTCCGCATAGGCCTTGGCATCGCACCAGGCGATATGGACAACAGGATGGTCCAGCTTTCCACGCAGGTCACTCAGTCCGCCGAGCGGACGGCGCCAGTTCGCGCCGAACTTGAATTTCCACCACTGCGTTATGTCCGGGCCAGCAACATTCTTCGGCTGGAAGAAGACGAGCGATCCTGCCTTCAGCATTTCGGGGCGTGCGCCCGGATAGTCTTTGGGATCGGGAGCCTTCTCGGCGAAAGTCACGTAGCCGGTGGCGTCGACGAATGCCACGAACTTCCGGTTCGTCACCGGCGTTTCCTCGATCCAGAAGCCGTCGACCCTTACCGGATGGGTAGGGGCCTCCTCCGGATAGTGGTTGTCCGATCCCATCGTGAAGGTCCTGCCGGGGATCCAGACCATGCCCTCGGGGCCGCCGTCCGCTGTCCGCTCGTTTTCGAATGCCAAAGCCATCCTTGCCTCCGAAATTGAAAGAACAGCTTTGCCTTCGATGCGGCTGTTCGGAAGTACGTTACGGTAAATGCCCGGCGGCAAATGTTACCACCGGCGTAAATTTACGGAAGTGGGCGAAGCCGCGCCTGGATTGAGCGGTGGCAGGGCACCGCCCCGCAAGCTGCCTGGAGCAGGTTTTGCGATGTGCGACCTGCGAACAGCATCCGCCAACGCCTGCCGGTCGAATGGAGCGCCATCGGTTCCGGAACCGAAGAGGGCTTTTTCTATGGCCTCTATCTGCGATCCCAAGTCGGGATCGGACGAGGCGGTCATCCATGTCGAAATCGAGGAATAGCCGACCACTCGTGTCCAGCGCATCAAAGCCTGATAGACGGCACTCTCTTCATCACCGGCGATTGAGTTCATCAGCCGCTTGAATTCCACGTGTTCCGAGTTTGGGCGCGGGCGACGCCAGGCTCGCATTCCGTTTGAAAACCGTGGCAGGAAGCGCCGACCCGCCCATAGGACGGCAACGCAAAGAGCGCAGCCCGAGGCCAGCGCTGCGGCCGTCAGGGTTCGGGAACGGCTCGGCGCCGTCTCCTGCCGAAGCTCGGGCGCGATGATGTCGGACGATGCCGGAGCATCGATGACGGTGACGGCCACAGTCGGTAACGTGGCGGTCCTGGCCTGATGCGCGTCGACATCGAACCATGGATAGGAAATCGCGGGGATGCGGAAGGTGCCGGCCTTGTCCGCCGTGTAGACGATGGTCTCTATACGCCTGCTTCCCGTCGTATTTCCGCTCACGATGTTATCCGCGATCTGCGGTGGCTTTTGATATTGCCTGAGACCGGCAGCCTCGCCGATGACGACCTGCGGTATCATCATGGCCTGTGTATCCTCGCCGAAGACGGTCACGGTCCGCACGACCGCATCGCCGACCTTGAGCTGTGAGGGATTCCGGTCGAAGGACTGGGTGAGCGCGATCTGGCGGGCGGCGAAGACCGGTGTCCGTTGTCCGGATGCCGAACCGATGACATTGAAGCCGATGGATGGAAGTTGCACCGTTCCCTTGACCCGTCTCCCGTCTTCCGAATAGCCGAGCTCGATCGGCACCGACGGCAGGGTGAACGTTCCCGATACCTCCGGAACGACGGCATAGGTCCTGCGAATTCCGGAATATTGAACGCCATCGATGGTCTGCAGCAGATTTTGCGGGCGCTCGTTCGCGAGCGTGACGACGGCGTTGGGAAGGTCGAACAGCGGGAACTGAGGAGGCGAGGTAAAGAAATCCGGAACGAAGACGTCGACGATGACGTGCACCTGCTGGCCAGGCACGATCTGACCGTCGTCATCGACGCTTGCACGGGCGAAAGGTTCCGCCGCCAAGCAGGAAGTGGCGGCCAACAGAGAGAGGGCAAGGCCCATGGCTGCCGATCTCATGGCGTCTTCTCCCGCGTTTCGAGGGAGAACTTCCGTGCCATGAGATCCGCCGGGCTCACCTGGATATTCTTCATCCACATCTCCGACGTTTGTTCGGCGATGTCGATCCTTCCTTGCTTGCCCTGTTTGCCCTTGTCGTCGAATTGCACCTGATCGGGTTTCTCGTTCGGTTCCCCTTGCTCGTCCTGTTCCTTCTCCTGTTTCGCCTTTAGCAGCGCTTCGGCGATTGCGAGATTCGCCTGCGCGTCCGGCCAGCCCTTTCGCCCATCCAGCGCCCTCTTGTAAGCAGCGACCGCCTCGTCGAACCTTTCCAGGTGAAGCAGCGCGTTTCCCTGATCATACCAGCTCTCCGCAGTGTCGACGGCGGCGAAGGCGTCGACGGCTTCCGCGTATTTGCCGGCGCGATAGAGCGCGGCGCCCTCCCACATCGGATCGAGAAAATGCGCCGATGCCGCTGCATAATCGCTGTGCTCGTAGGCAAGCCGACCCTGCTGGTCTGATGTCAACCACATGTCCGCAAGGCTGCCGGCATCGACCTCGGTGGGCATCACCATTCTCGCAGCAAGAACGATGCCGGCAAGGCGTACGACCCAGCCGCGCCGGAACGACGCCGCGTAGAGAATGACGAGGGGGATGACCGCCCACCATCCCATATCGCGCCAGCGATCGCCTTCCTTAGCCTGCTTCTGTTCGAAATTCGTCCGGATGCGCTGCATTATCCAGCGCACGTCCGTGTCGTCGTCGGTGATCGTCGCGACCTCCGTGCCCGTCTGCGTATGCAGGCGCTTCAGACCCTCGATATCGAGCTTGGCGAAGATGCGTCCGCCGCCCGCATCCGTCTCGAAGCCACCGTCCGGTGTCTTGACGGGACCGCCTGCTGCCGTGCCGACGCCGAGTACGACAATGCTGCTGCCCGCTCCGCGCTTGAAAGCTTCAAATGCTCTCTCCTCGATACCGTCTGTCATGAACAGGATCGTGCCGGTCGTCTCCTCCTTCGAGAGGAGCTCTTCGGCAAGCTGGAGCGGCCTGGTCGAATCCTTGCCGGGGACGGGCATGATGCGCGTCGCCAGGGCATCCGTGTAGGTTTCGGTGAGAGAGGCGTCCTCTGTGAAAGGAAGGACGAGATGCGCCGTTCCCGCATAAGCGACGACAGCCGTCCTCGCACCTTGCCGCTCCGCGATGACATCCCTGATTTTCAGCTTGGTGCGCTCAAGCCGCGAAGGCGTAACGTCGATCGCATTCATCGTCACCGACAGATCGACGGCGATGACGAGTGGCGCCGTATTTTCGACGAACGGTGGAACCTCCCGCTCCCAGGTTGGTCCTGATGTCGCGATCGCTGCCGCCGCCATCGCGGCGGCAAGGAGCCAGGAAGGTCGGAACCGGGAGCCGCCGCTTCCCCTGACGACGAGGCTGTCGAGCAGGTGCGGCGCGATGATCCCTTTCCATCGGTTGCGGGCATCGCCGGAGCGGGAGGACAGCCAGAGCAACGCGACCGGAAGCGCAAGCGCCAGCAGCCACCATGGACGCAGGAAATGGAAGTCCTCTATCATGCCGCCACCTCTCTATGCAGGAGGCTGCGGATGCCGCACAGTCCGTAATAGACCACGATGAGCGCGATCGATGCACCAAGAGGCCAATAGAAGAGTTCTATGCGCGGTTGCCAGGAGAGCGTCTTCTGGTTCACCGGCGTGATCCGATCGAGCACGTCGTAGATGGCGGCGAGCGCAGTTTGATCTTCGCCAAAGAAGTAGCGCCCACCGGTGCCTGTGGCGATCTTTCGAAGCATTTCCGTATCGAGCTTGTCCTCGCCGGTCGCCGCCGGATCACCGATTCCGACGGTATGAACAACGATCCCCTTGGTCTTGGCGATTCCGGCAGCCTTGGCAGGCGGCATCTTGCTGGCGGTGTCGTTGCCGTCGGTCAGCAGTATCAATTCCTTCTCCGGAACGGTCGTCTTTTCGAACATCTTGATCGCCAGCCCTATTGCGTCGCCGAGCGACGTGCGGGGACCTGCGATGCCAGGCACGATCTCGGCGATCATCTTCTGCAAGGTGGCATGGTCCATGGTAAAGGGGACCAGCGGATATGGCGCATCGCCGAAGGCGACGAGGCCGATCCTGTCGCCGGGTCGCTTCGATACGAAATCGGAGACGACCTTCTTAACGGCATCGACGCGTGCCTCAGTGCTTCCGTCCGCGGCGTGGAAATCCTTCGTATCCATCGACTGCGATAGGTCGAGTGCGAGCATGATGTCTCGCTGCGGCTCGACCTTCTCGATCGGCGGCTCGACGAATTGCGGACGCGCGAGGGCGAGCAGCATCAGGCACCAAGCGAGCGTCTCGACGATCAACTGTAGCCAAGTCCGGCGCGGGATGACCGAACCTTCCGTCGGACGGATGCCGGCGGCGTCTGCAACCTGCTCGAAGAAGGGGATGCGAACGGCCTCCGACGTTTGCCGATGCGCTGGAAGAAGCCACCAGACGAACAGCGGCACGGGAAGAAGAAACAGCAGCCATGGATGGTCAAGCTGATACATGATGGTGTCCGATCCAGCTTCGTGCGGCCGGGACCGCTTGGTCGACGACATCCGGCGGCGGCTCTGCATTGCCGTGGTATTCAAGATCGTCGAGCAGTCTTTCCAGGGCGGTACTCGCTTTCTCGTCGCCATGTTCGCTCAGGAAGCGAACCCAGGCCGCGCCGGCGATCTCTGCCACGGCCGGCCGGCCCCAGCCGGCCAGCATGACGCGCTTCAGAAGGGCGGCGAGTTCGCGCAGCCCGTCTCCTCGCGCGACCGGATCGCGGATTTTCTCTTCAATCTCGGCGAGTTGGGCGAGCGCCTCGCGTCGATAGGCGTTTGCGCGATAGGCCTTCAGCCAGCGCAGAAAGACGACCAAGAGAACGACAAGGAGAATTGCCGCCAATACGGCCCATCCCCAGGTCTGCGGCATCCACGAGACCGGCGGTGGCACGGCGATGTCCCTGAGGGATCGCAGGGCGATCTCGGTCATCGGATCGGTCGTCGGAGTGGCTGGTCCCATGGTCATCGCCTCCGTTGCCGCCAGGCGGATTGCTCCAGCAGGCGGCGGAGCTGCGGCGCGGTTTCTTCCGCGGTTGAAATCGGCAGCATTGGAAGGCCAAGCTCTCGTTGCCAGGACCGTAGTTCCCGGCCGCGCTCACGTGCGAAGCGATCGATCGCTTGCCGGACGTCGCCTTGTCTGAGCATCAGTTCTGCCTGAAGACTGCCCCCGCTGATCACGATGTTGCCCGATTGCGGCAACTGCAGAAGGAAGGGATCGTAAACGAGGAGGCAGATCACGTCGTTATGTGCCGAGAGGCGCAGCAGCGTGTTGCGTGTCGCCGCCGTATGACCATCGAAGTCGCTGATGAAGACGACGAGATGATCATGATGAGCGATGTTCGCGACGCGGGCAGCAACGGCGTCGAGCGCGGCGAGACCGGGCGTTCCGGCATAGGCAGCGCTCAACCCTGTATTCTGGCGGGCAATCCTGTCGGCAAGGCCCATGACGGCTTCCCGGCTGCGGTGCGGCCTGAGCTCGACAATCTCGCTGTCGTTGAACACGAAGCCGCCGACCCGGTCGCCGGAGCCGAGAATCCGCCAGGCGCAGAGCATGGCCGCCTCCGCTGCGGTCACCGATTTCATCGACCGTCGGCTGCCGAAGAACATGTTGATGCGCTGGTCGACGACGATCAGCGCTGGCCGTTCCTTCTCTTCCGTGTAGACGCGGACTGCCGGCCTGCTGGTGCGTGCCGTGACCCGCCAGTCGATTGTGCGGATGTCGTCCCCCGGCAGATAGTCGCGCAGTTCCTCAAAACTCAGGCCCCGGCCACGCATCGACGAGCGCATCCGGCCGGAAAGTTGACGATGGCTCCGCGCCTTTTGGACGAAGGTCAGGTCGCGAGCCTGGCGCTCGAGAGCGACGAGCTGCTCGGTGCTGACATGGACGCCTGTGCTGCCTTCGTTGCGAGCCATGGCCGTTCCTCATGAAACCGCCACGAGTTCGACGATGCGGTCGATGACCTGATCTGGCGCGGTGTTGGAGGCATGAGCCTCGTAGGAGAGGATCAGGCGATGGCGGAAAACGTCGCTGACAACAGCCTTGACGTCGTCGGGGATGACATAGTCGCGACCCCTCAGCCAGGCATAGGAGCGGGAAACTTTGTCGAGACCGATGACGCCGCGCGGGCTGACACCGACCTGCAGCAATTTGGCGAGGTCCTTGTCATATCTGTCGGGGTATCGCGTGGCGAAGACCAAAGCGACGATGTATTTCTCTATGGGATCGGAGACGGCAACCGCTCCTATCTCCTTGCGTGCCTCGAATATTGCTTGCGGATCAAGCCTTTGCTGCGGCGTGGCCTTGCCCTCTCCATGTGCTTCTTTTTCCTCATCGCGATTGAGCCGCATGATTGCTCCTTCGGATGTTTCGTTGGGATAGCCGACCTCCACATGCATCAGGAAGCGGTCGAGCTGCGCTTCGGGGAGGGGATAGGTACCCTCCTGCTCGATCGGATTCTGCGTCGCCATCACCATGAAAAGCGCGGGCAGAGGATAGCTCTTGCCCCCGACGGTTACCTGCCGCTCCTCCATCGCTTCCAGCAAGGCCGACTGCACCTTTGCGGGCGCGCGATTAATCTCGTCGGCGAGGATCAGGCTGGCGAAAATCGGTCCCTGCTGAAACTTGAACTCGCCCCTGCCGCCCTCGCTGAAATAGATCTCCGAGCCGGTGATATCGGCCGGCAGCAGGTCCGGTGTGAACTGGATGCGCGAGAGCTCGGCGTCGAGATTCCTCGCCAGGCTCTTGATGGCGCGCGTCTTCGCCAACCCCGGCAGGCCCTCGACCAGAAGATGGCCATTGGCGAGCAGCCCAAGGAGAAGCCGCTCGACCATCGCCTCCTGGCCGATGATCGAACGGCCAATCCGTGCGCTCAGCGCGATAATGTCGTCACGTGCGGTCATGCTCGTCCCGTCCATATTGGAAGCGGGCGAGGCCTTCAGGCCACGCCCGTCGATGGGGTTCGCCGAACTACTTGGCTGTCGCCGGACTTTGTTCCAGCGATTTCATCAGTGCGTCGATCATCTGGTCCACGCTGAAGCTGGCCGGCCGCTGGCTGGGCGGATACTCGCGGAAAGTTTGCAGGAATGGAGCCACCCGCCAGACGCCATACTGCACGAGATAGGCGTTCTTTGCGTACCAGTCATAATACTGGTCGGAAACGATATCCGCCCGCTCATAAGGGTCCATTCGAAGATTGAAGGTCTTCGGAGCGCGAAGGCATGTGAACGGATTGGCCCAAACCTGAAAACCGCCCGGCTGACGCTGTTCGCAGAAGACGAGCTTCCAGTCGCCGAAGCGATAGGCGACAAGCTGGCCGTCGTCATCGAAGTAGAAGAATTCGGTACGGGCCGATTTCGGCTGTTGCCCTGTCAGATATGGAAGCTGATTATAGCCGTCGAGATGGACCTTGAACTGGTTGCCGCTAATCGCCGTTCCCTTGAGAAGGCGGTCCTTGATGTCGGGGTCGCCGGCAGCCGCGAGCAACGTCGGGAACCAGTCAAGTCCGGATACCATCTCATTGGATGTTTCACCCGCCTTTACATGGCCGGGCCAACGGATGATCGCGGGTACCCGGAAAGCGCCTTCCCAGTTTGTATCCTTTTCACTTCGGAACGGCGTCGTTGCGGCATCCGGCCATGACCATTGGTTCGGGCCGTTGTCGGTCGTGTATAGCACGATCGTATTGTCGGCGATGTTGAGATCGTCCAGTGCTTTCAGCAGTTTGCCGACGTCGCCGTCGTGCTCGATCATACCGTCGGCATAGTCGTTGCCGGGCATGCCGCTTTGGCCCTGCATGGATTGCCGGACGTGGGTGAAAGCATGCATTCGGGTCGTGTTCATCCAGGTGAAGAAGGGCTTACCCTCCTTTGCCTTCCTTTGCATGAAATCGATGGCGGCGGCCGTCGTTTCGTCATCGACCGTCTCCATGCGTTTCCGGTTCAAAGCGCCAGTGTCTTCGATCTTGCCGTCCGATGACGCCTTGAGAACGCCGCGCGGAGAGTTCGTGCGGACGAATTCCTGGTCATCTTTCGGATAGTAGGGCCGTTCCGGCTCCTCCTCGGCATTGAGATGGTAAAGATTGCCATAGAACTCGTCGAACCCGTGGTTGGTCGGTAGGAATTCGTCCCGATCGCCGAGATGGTTCTTGCCGAACTGGCCCGTTGCATAGCCGAGCGGCTTCAGGGCTTGTGCGATCGTGATATCGCGGGGCTGGAGGCCGACCGTTGCGCCCGGGATACCAACCTTGCAAAGGCCGGTGCGCAGGCAGACCTGACCGGTGATGAAGGTCGAGCGCCCTGCCGTGCAACTGTTTTCGGCGTAGTAGTCCGTAAACATCGTCCCTTCCTTGGCGAGGCGGTCGATGTTCGGCGTCCGGTAGCCCATGACGCCAAAGGAATAGGCGCTGATGTTCGTCTGGCCGATATCGTCGCCGAAGATGACGAGAATGTTGGGCTTCGAGCCGGCATTGTCCGTCGCCGGCGTTGTTGCAGACGGTGCAGCCTGCTGTGCATGGACCGGGAATGACGCAAGCGAAATTGCGCCGAGCGTTATAGCGAGAGCCGCGGTGGCACCGAGGAGGCGTCGAGAGAAGGCCGTGTTCATCACGTCCTCCTCGCCATGTCGTGGTCGTTCAACATTACGGTCTCCTTTGGTCGGGCAGTGTCTGGCGCTGCCGAAACTGGATGTCGTATTCGACCACGCCACACTTCTCCCGATAAGGTTCCCGTGGAAGTACGTTACGGTAAACGCGGACGTTGCGGACGTAACAGAAGACGTAAATCGGGATGGGCTACTGGGTCAGCGGCTGCGACTTTGGATTGGTCTTGAGCGCATCGTCGACGTCGGCCGCCTGTTGCTCGGCGGCCGTCAGCGATGACGATGAATCGATCCGCGCCATCGAGCGGGGGGTGGATCTTGGCATTCGCTTCTTATAGGCGCGTCTTGCCACTATCTCGTGGCCGTGCGAGCGGCAGCAATCAAACCATCCAGCCAGTCTTGGTGGCCGTTGATCATGGGGTTGGGCTTGGTCTTTGCCAGATCTTCGGCAGGCTTGCCCTTTTGTGTCTCCTGGGTGAGAACGCGAACCCGCCCGCCCGGCAGTTCCTCGATCAGCCATGCGTGATGAACGTCAAGACGGGTCTCGCCTTCACCAGCCCAGCCATGCCAGGCGACACGACCCGGCTTTCCTTTCGTTGGAGGCACGTATTCGACGACCTCAGCTTCGACGGGAAATCCAAAGGTCTCAAAATAAAAGCGCACGCCTTCTTCCAGTTCCGGCCCTTTGCTGTCGTAGAAGCGGACATTCGCGGAATTGGGATAGTAGCTTGGCCAGAGCGTGGCTTGACTGAGCTGTGGCCAGACATCAGCAACCTGAAGATCGGCGGCGATGACCTCGTTGGAGGAGAAGTTTTCGGTGAAGCCTGGAAGGTAGCCTTCCGGCCATTGAATTGCATTCATCATTCGGAAATTCCTCATACTGCAGCCTGCTGGAGGTCGTGCTCGTTTCGTATTGCTCCGTAATGCCAAATATGCAGACATAAGGGAAATTGGCATTCATGATGATGGATATAAGAATGCGAGATATCAGATCCCTGGACCTCAATCTCCTCAAGGCGCTTGACGCCCTATTGGACGAACGCAGTGTTACTCGCGCCGCCGAACGGCTCGGCCTTACTCAGCCTGCGGTCAGCGGTATGCTCACGAGAATGCGAGTGAGCTTCGATGATCCGCTCTTTGTCCGAACCCAGCGCGGGGTTGTGCCGACGCTGAGAGCGATGGAACTCGCTGGGCCGGTTAAACAAGTCCTGGGCGACGTAGAAGCATTGCTTCAGCCGCCGACATTCGATCCTGCTACGGCGGAGTTCACAATGTCTATCGCGGCGACAGACTACGCGCTGCATGCTGTTGTCCTCCCTTTCCTGCCGAAGCTAAGGGCAGTCTCCTCAGGTGTACGCGTGGCCGTGCGGCCCTTGGAGCACGATAGGGCACAGATGCAGTTCGAGCGTGGCGATCTCGATCTGGCGCTCGTGACGCCGGAAACTGCGCCGCCGGACCTGCATGCGCGCCATCTCTTCGACGAGACCTACGTGTGCGCCATGCGCGAGGGACATCCAGACGCTTGTGGGCCGATCGATCTCGACCGGTTTTGCGCACTGGACCACGCGCTCGTATCTTATTCCGGCGAGCGCTTCTGGGGCGTCACCGACGACGCTTTGGCCTCCCTTGGCCGCCGACGGCGGGTCGCGCTTTCCGTAACCAGCTTCCTTATCCTTGCCGAAATCTTACGCAGTACTGACCTGATCGCCGTTGTTCCTCGACGTCTTGTTGAAGGCGTCGAGGGCATTTTGGTGAAGGAGTCGCCAGTCAGCATTCCTGGATTCTCGAAGATCGCGGTTTGGCATGAACGAACGCATAGCGATCCGCGCCATCGGTGGATCCGCTCGATGATATTCGAGACGCTTGCGGTCACCTGACCCGATCTGACGTACGGGGCTCACGTATCATTTGCTGAGTGTCGGCTGACAAGATTCCGGCAGGCGCGGACCGTCAACGCCATGACGGTAAGTGTCGTGCCCGCGATGCCACTGCCGGGAAAGGCACTGGCGTCGGTGACGATGACATTAGGAACATCCCAAAGCTGGTTGTAAGGGTTCAGCACCGAACTCCCCCGGTCGCTCCCCATCCGCGCTCCGCCGGTTTCATGGATTGCCGCTCCCATGCACATAGTCTTGCGGAACCATTTTCGGAACATGAAGCGGCTGAACGGATCGGCGTCGGGGAAGGCGCCGCGTCCCATTTCCATGAGGCCGGTGGGGGAGCCGATGAACTCGAGATCGCCGCCGACGCTTCGCACCATGTCGATGAGCACCTCTTCCTGCTGGCGGAGAAGCGCGTGCTCTTCTTGGCCCATGAGGCAGCGGATATGGGGAACGGGGATCCCCCAGGCATCTTTGCGTCGCGCGTTGAGGGTAATGCGATTGTCCGCGTAGGGCAGCATGCGACCAAAGCCAAAGAATGCCAGCCGCGACGGCTTGTCATCGGGCGTCGGCGTCCGGCCGATGCTGCCCTGGTAGTCGAAATCGCCGCGACCGGCATCGCCGGTTCCAAAGCGCGGCACGAAGATGCCGCCCGAGGGATTGTAGAAAGGATCGGTCGGGGCGGAATCGTCGGTCGCCCATCCTTTTGCCTTGCCGAAGGAGCCGAAGGCAAGGCATGGCAACTGATCCATGAAATAACGCCCGAGCGCACCAGAGCTGTTGCCCAGTCCCTCTGGGTGCCTGGCGGATGCCGAATTCAAAAGCAGCCGCACGCTTTCGATCGGCGAAGCCGACAGCACCACAAGGGTGGCATACGCGGTCTCGACCTTGCCGGTGACGCGATCGATGAACTCGGCGCCGGTTGCCCGGGTGCCTTGCTCATCCGTCGCGATGCGGCGGACGATCGCATCGTGGCGGATGGTCAGCCGCCCGGTCGCGAGCGCCTCCCTCAAGGGCTTTGGCGTACGTTCTGCATCCGGCGCGATATAGCGCCAGGACACGACATGCCGCTGCGGCCAGCGACCTTCCACTTCGCTCTTGAAGATTTGTTCGGCGGGTGTGAGTTTTGCCAGACGCGCATAAATGCCGTCCGGCAGGGTCTCTACACCATCAGGATTGCCGTAGAGCCCAAGGCCGGCTTCAACCTCCTCGTAATAAGGCACGAGATCGTCATAGCTGACCGGCCAGTCCACGCCTTTACCTGTTCGCGACTGGATCTTGAAGTCGTCATCCGTCCAGCGCAGCAGCACGCGACCGAAACTGTGCAGGCGACCGCCGCCCTGCCTGCCGCGGATCCAGAGGAACGGCGCATCCTTTGGCGTGGTGTAAGGGTTCTTTCGGTCATTGACGAAGAAATGGCTGAAACGCTCGGTGAAGAAGGCGGCGCGCGCCTGGATGGGCTGGCCCTTTATCGTCGCGCGTGCGCGCTCCCATATGTTGATGCTGCTGGCCGGCAGTTTCTTGCGAGTCGGATCAAAATCCTTCTGGCTTACTGCGGGACCAGCTTCGAGCAAAAGCACTGAAAGCCCCTGAGCGGTCAATTCTTTGGCGGCGAAGGAGCCGGCGGCGCCGGAACCGATCACCAGCGCGTCGTAGACAGTCTGAGACATGGGTAGCTTCCGTATGACATGAAAGTGGCTTTAGAGGCGGGCGCCATCGGCGTCGAAGAGGGAGGCTTTGGCGACATCGAGCCCTGGGTTGATCGTCGTGCCCGGCTGGAGTGCGGCATCCCCCATGATGCGGTAGGAGAGGCTTTGTCCCGCCCAGTCGAACCACAGCACGGTGTCAGCTCCCATTGGCTCGACGACCGAGACGATGCCGGGAATGGTGGGCCAACCGCTTGCAGCGCCATCCGGCGCGATGTGTTCCGGCCGGATGCCGAGCGTAGCAGGACCTGGCGTGACGGGTGCCAGAAATGGATAATCGGTCAGGTCGATGGTCAGGCCGTTGCTTTCAAAGACCGGGGTCTCTGCCTTGATGGCGATCTCGCCCTTGATGAAGTTCATCGCCGGTGCGCCGATGAAACCGGCAACGAAAAGGTTTGCGGGGCGATGGTAGATCTCGGATGGGCTGGCAAGCTGCTGGATTACACCGTCCTTCATGATGGCGATGCGGTCGGCCAGGGTCAGCGCTTCGACCTGGTCATGCGTCACATAGATCATCGTGTTGCCCAGGCTCTGATGCAGCTTTTTGATCTCGACGCGCAATTCGTTGCGTAGCTTGGCATCGAGATTGGAAAGCGGCTCGTCGAATAGGAAGACGTTGACCTCGCGCACCAGGGCGCGGCCGATTGCGACGCGCTGGCGCTGGCCGCCAGACAGTTCCGAAGGGCGGCGATCGAGCAGTGTGTCGAGATGGAGAAGCGAAGCGGTTCGGGCAATGCGCGCCTCGATCTCGGCCTTGGGAAGGCCCGCCACGCGCAAGCCGAAGGACAGGTTCTTGCGCACCGACATGCGCGGGTAGAGGGCATAGGATTGGAACACCATGCCGATGCCGCGGTCCTTCGGTTCGGCCCAGGTGACGTTCTTGTCCGATATCCAGATCTCGCCATCGCTGATGTCCTGAAGACCCGCGATGGAGTTGAGCAGGGTCGACTTTCCGCAGCCGGACGGCCCCAGCAGGACGAGAAATTCGCGTGGCGCAATATCGATCGACAGCTTCTCGATGACGGTATGGTCGCCATAGGCAATCTTGAGGTCTTTTACGGATACGGCAGGCTGCATGGCGTTATCCCTTGACGGCGCCGGCGGCGACACCACGCAGGAACCAGCGGCCGGAGAAGAAATAGATGGCGAGTGGAACGACGGCTGTCAGGATAGTGGCCGCCATGTTCACGTTGTAGGCGCGCTCGCCCATTGTGGTGTTGACGATGTTGTTGAGCTGCACGGTCATCGGCAGGTTGTCCCTCCCGGCAAAGACCAGGCCGATCAGGAAGTCGTTCCAGATCCCGGTGAACTGGAAGATGGAGGCGACGACGACCATCGGTACCGACATGGGCAGCATGATCTCGACGAAGATCCGCCAGAAGCCGGCGCCGTCGACGCGTGCGGCCTTGCAGAGCTCTTCGGGGATGGCGACGAAATAATTGCGGAACAGCAGCGTCACCAGCGGCAGGCCGAAAATGACATGAACCAGGACGACACCTGCCACCGAGTTATAAAGGCTCAGATTGGCGAGCAGGCGCACCAGCGGATAAAGGAAGATCTGATAGGGGATGAGGCCGCCGGCCATCAGAAGTCCGAAGAGCAGGCCCGATCCCCTCGGTCGCCAGAAGGACAGGGCATAACCGTTGATCGCACCGATGAAGACGGAAATCGCCACGGCCGGTACGGTGATCTTCACCGAATTCCAGAACCCGATGCGCACGCCAAGGCATTGCGTGCCCATGCAGGCTCCAGACCACGCTGTCTTCCATGCATCGAAAGTGACCGGGCTGGGCCAGGCGAAGATACGGCCCTGACGGATTTCCTCCATCGTTTTCAAGGAGGTGACGAGCATCGTGTAGAGCGGCAACAGGAAAAACAGCGCCGAAAGGATCAGGAAGGCATAGAGCCCGATCTGGCCGGCTGTCAGTCGCGAAGGTTTTGGGCCGCGGGCGTGAAGGGCTGCCATCAACGCGCTCCCCTTCTTCTGGCGCGCATGGCAAGCGCATAGCGAAACGGTGCAACGGCGATGATGACGGAGAGCACCAGGACCGTGGCTCCCGCGCTCGCCAGTCCGAGGTTCTGGCGTTCGAACAGATTGTCCATAATGAATTTTGCAGGCACTTCCGTCGAATAGCCGGGTCCGCCGCCGGTCTGCGCCACGATCAGATCATAGGTCTTGATCACGCCCATGGAGAGCAGCATGCCCGATGCCGCAAGCGCCGGCCCAAGTTGCGGCAGGATAATGGAGAGATAGATGCGCCAGATCGGTATTCCGTCGATCTGGGCGGCTTTCCATTGCTCTTCGCCGATGCCGCGCATGCCGGAGAGCGCGATGACCATGACAAGGCCAGCCCCCTGCCAGACGCCAGCGAAGACGACGGTATAGATCGCCATGTCGCGATTGACGATCCAGTCGAAGACGAAGCCTTGCCAGCCAAACGCCCGGACGGTGGCCTGAATGCCGAGGGTCGGGTTCAGCATCCACTGCCAGATGAGGCCCGTGACCACGAAGGACATGGCATAGGGATAGAGGAATATGGTGCGGAACATGCTTTCGAAGCGGACCTTGCGGTCAAGGGCGGCTGCCAGCACGAAGCCGAGGGCGAGGCAGCCTGCGACATAGAGCGCGCCGAAGATCAGCACATTTTCCAATGAGGCGAGCCAGCGCGAATTCTTAAACAGCCTGGTATATTGGGCAAAGCCGACATAGTTGGACGACGGGAAGATCGTCGAATCCGTGAAGGACAGCCGCACCGACCAGACCATGGTGCCGATATAGACGAAAATCGCGGCGAGCCATGTCGGCAGGAGCGCACAGGTCGCAGCAAGGGAACGTCTGCGCTTGGCTTGCATCGGCAAACTCTCTCAACAAATTCTCGCAAAAGGAATAGGCAGAGCCGACCGGCGTCCCTGCCGGTCGGCGCCTGACGAGGCCCTATTCGAAGATCGCGAAGAATTTCTCGGCGCCGGAGGCGCTATCTTCCGAAGGGTTGGTCCAGAACTCGTCTACAAAGTCGTTGAGTGCGCCGGCTTGCTGCGGGGAGAGGATCAGAGCCTGGTCCGGCACGATCTTGCCCGCGCTCATCAATTCCAGTCCTTTCTGCGCGCATATATCGAGCTTCGACTTATCGACGTCGGTGCGCATCGGCACGGAACCCTTCTTGAGCGAGAATTCGACCTGGATGGCAGGATCCATGGCGACCTCCGCGAGCAGTGTCTGACCCTTCTGTGAAGCCGCATCGGCGATCTTCGGGAATGAGAAGGAATCGGCGACATAGACCATCCCCGGCGATTGCGGGGCGAGCATGCAGCCATAGTCCTTGCCGAGCGCTTTGCCGGCGGCAACGAATTCGCCCTTGGCCCAATCGCCCATGAACTGCACGCCGGCCTTTCCGGTGATGACCATGGCAGTTGCGTCATTCCAGTTGCGCCCTGCGGCACCTTCATCGACATAGGCACGCAGCTTGCCGAGAATATCGAGCGTCTTTTTCACGCCTTCCGTCGATGCCTCGCCCTTGTCCTTGCCGACATAGATCTTCAGGAAGCCGTCGATGCCGACCTGTGTCAGCAGGATCATGTTGAAGACCTTGGATTCCTGCCAGGATTGGCCGCCCCAGGCGACCGGCTGTACGCCGGCGGCCTTGAGCTTGTCGAGAGCCGCGAAGAATTCGTCCCAGCTCTTGGGCTCTTCGCTCACGCCGGCCTTGGCGAAGGTCTCCTTGGAATAAAATACCCAGCTTTCGCCATGGGCGCCGGTGGGCGCAAGATAGACCTGGCCGTTGTATGAAATGAGGTCGGCGATCGATTTCGGCAGGACATCCGCCCATTTTCCGGCTTTCGCGATGCCATCGATGGGGCTCAGAAGGCCCTGACTGACGAAGTCCGCATTGGCGAGACCGAGCACGGTCTGCTTGGCGGCCGGCGGATCGCCAGCGACCAAGCGGTTCTGAAACGCTGCATCGGCCGCGCCGAAACCGGCAATGGACGAATCCTTCCAGATCCCGCCGCGTTTTTCAAACTCCTGTTTAATGACGTCCAGAGCTGCCGCTTCTCCGCCGGAGGTCCAGGAGGTCATCACCTCGGCTTTCGGCTTGTCTTCGGCACGGGCCGAGGAAATGGCTGCCGAGAGCACGGCGGCTCCCACCAGTAGGAGCTTCATTGTATTTTTCATCGTTCCACCTCTTCAAGAAAGCCCTCTTGGCGGGGCTTTTGGTTTTCGGGTCATGAAAATCAGCGATAGGTCGGCAAAAGCGCCTGCCGCACGAGCTTGAGCCCATTTGCGATGTCGGCGACCGGATCCGGTGCGGCATCGAGCTCGAGAATGGCCCAGCCCTCATAGCCGCGGTCTCGCAACAGCCTGATCCAGCCCGGCCAATCGACGCGGCCGAGTCCGAAGCCGCAGAAATAGGGGTGATGGCGATCATGGATGTGCTCGTCGATCGGGGTATCGGCCGGCATAGGTCCGAGTGCATCCTTCCAGTGGGCGATGATCATGCGCTCGTGATGACGCTCGACGACCTGCAGCGGGTCCGAGCCGGCGACGATGATATGGGCTGTGTCCGGGCACATATGCACGTAAGCCGGGTCTGTCAGCAGCATCAGCAGATCGACATCGCGGGAAGCAGCGAAGATCGAGTGCGCCTCGGTGTGAAGGGCCAGCCGCACGCCCTTCGCATAAAGAACTGCGCCAAGGCGATTGAGGAAATCGGCAATCTTGCGCGCCTGCTCGAAATCGAAGAACCGCACCGGCTGGGCGCCGAGCGTCTGACGCAGCGGCGCGCCGATGACCATGATATCGCTGCCGCAGGCTTTGAGGAATTCAGCGTATTTCTCCGCCTTTTCGATGATGGCAGCCTGTGCGTTCGCCTCCGTAAAATCGCCCGCCGCTTCCAGCTCTGCGAAAAAGCCGCTCGCCAGTGTCAGTCCGCGCCTGGAAAGCTCGGCGGCGAAAGCCTCCACCGAGCCGTAGGTCTTCGTCGCGTCCTGCCAGTTGAACGGCGAAAAGGTCAACTCCACGCCGCTAACGCCGGAAGCCTGCACGGCATCAAGGATCTTGTCCCAAAAAACGCGGGGTTCGCTTCGGGAGAGTGCAATGATGCTGTCGTAATCCTTCACGCCCCAGAAACCGGGGTGGAAAAAGGTGACGAGATCGACGCCAAAGCGAAGCCGTTCGGTTGAGGTCATGACGCTATCTGTTCTCCGGGCATGGGGGATCGGTTGTGGAGTTGAGGTCCACAACGAATAATCCATAATGATTTCAATGCGCTGTCATTGGCAATCGTTTGCCATGCCCAGATAGTAGACAAGTCGTTTTTTTATGCAAGCGGTTTTTGGCAATCGTTTGCTATATGGCTGCGATTACCGTAGCATCCGGCGCAGCAGGCATCGGGAAGGAAGAAAAAATTGAAAAAAAACAAAGATATGCCGGTGGAGGAGCAATCAGGGCCTTTAATGGCGGATGTCGCGCGGCTGGCTGGAGTGGCAATTTCCACGGTCAGCCGCGCACTTGCCAATCCCGGGCGCGTCAACGAGAAGACTCGCGTCAAGATCGATGCGGCCGCCAAGCAACTGGGCTACACGCCGAATGCTATGGCCCGCGGCCTCAGGGTCGGCAAATCCAGCACCATCATGATCATCCTTCCCGGATCACTCTATTACGGTGTTTCCCAAGTCATTCCCCAAGTTCTGCAAAGCATCAACAAGGCCTTGCTGCAGAATGGCTACAATCTGATGATCGCCAATCTGGGCCGCGATGCGGAATCGGAAAGGCATATTCTCAACCTGGCCTTCGGCGGCACCATTCGCGGCGCCATCATCCTGTCGTCGAAACTGCCTGAGGTCGATGGACGCTCCTTAGCCAATGCGGGCTTGCCGATCGTCTCCATGTTGCTCGACATGAGCGACGCCGGGGTGCCGAGTGTCGTGACGAATGATCGTGAGGCGGTACGGGACGTGACAACCGAGCTGATCAGACTGGGCCATAAACGGTTTCTCTATATCGCCGGTCCGGAGGGCAATTATCACGACGTTGAACGTTATGGCGGCGTGATCGAAGCCTTGCGCGATGCCGAGCTTTCTGAGGAGGCGGTGTCGCGATCCGGCGGTAACCTCGACTACCAGGAAGGCTTCAAGATCGGCATTCAGGCGGCGGCCGACTTCGCGCGGCTGACGGACAAGCCGACAGCGGTGATTGCGACAAGCGATGACATGGCGATTTCTTTCATCAGTCGCATACAGCACACGGGGTTGCGAATTCCCGAGGATCTGTCGGTGGTTTCTTTCGATGGCGCACCGGTATGCGAGTTTTGCTTTCCGCCGCTCTCGACGATCGAACAGCCATTCGAGGAGATGGGACAGGTTGCCGTGGCGCGCCTGCTTGATGCCATCGGACAGGAAAAGAAGGAGCGGGACAGGCGTGTTGTCATCCGCAGCAGGCTGATCCCGCGCGAGAGTATGGCTCCGCCAAAGAGCTGCATCGGAAAATAACGCATTGCGCTTTGTTGGTGAGAAACTGCCGCTCTACTTTACTGATTGAGCGAGCAGGGCATGATCTTCGTGCCGGCCTTCAGACAGCTAGTTTCCTTGGCGCGAAATCGCTCATCGCGCCGCTAAAGGGCTTCGGCAGCGGCGAGGCATAGGAGCCGCGTTTGCTGGTGGAGAGGCCGAGCGACACCAGTGCTTCCGCCTGTTTCACCGCCGCCGCGACGCCGTCGATCACCGGGACGCCGTAGATCGCCTGCAACTCGTGCGCAAGATCAGTCATGCCGGCGCAGCCGAGCACGATCGCCTCCGCCCCGTCTTCTTCCAGCGCTCGTTCGATTTCCGCTCGCAACTTGCCGATCGCCCCGGATGCGGCATGTTCGAGTTCCAGCACGGCGATATCGGAAGCACGCACCTTCGCCCGACCGCCCATGCCGTAGCGTTGAACGAGATTGTCGATCAGGACACGTGAACGCTCCAGCGTTGTCACGACCGTGAAGCGCTGGGCGAGAAAGCCAGCGGTCGCGACGGCGGACTCGCAAAGCCCCAGAACGGGGACATCGCAAAACGACCGGGCGGCCTCGAGGCCGGTATCATCGAAACAGGCGATGATTGCCGCATCATAGCCTATCGTCAGTCGTTCCTTGAGTTCGCTCAACAGGCCGGGAACGGCGAGCGCGCCGTCATAATATCCCTCGATAGAAGCTGGTCCCATCCGTGACGTGGCGGCAATGATGTCCGTTCCAGACGCAGCGACGGCGCGGGCGGCAATCGCAGCCTTTTCGGTCATCGACGCGCTGGTATTCGGATTGATGAGCAATAAACGCATGATCTCAGCTTTTCTTGGCCTGCCGGCGGCCGAGCATGGCCATGATGCCGAGCGCCACGAGAATGATGGTGAAGGAAAAGAGGGTGGTCACAGTTCCCAACGCATAAAGCACGGGCGTGGTGACGTTGGTGGTCATGCCGTAGATTTCGAGCGGCAGCGTGTTGTAGGTGCCGGATGTCATCAGGCTGCGCGCGAACTCGTCATAGGACAGCGTAAAGCCGAATAGGCCGACGCCGATCAGGCTCGGGGTGATCATCGGCAGCACGACATGGCGGAAGGTCTGCCATGAGGTCGCCCCGAGATCGCGCGCAGCCTCCTCGTAAGCCGGTGAAAAGCGGTTGAAGACGGCGAACATGATCAGCACGCCGAAGGGCAGCGTCCAGGTCAGATGCGCGCCGAAGCCCGAGGAATACCAGGCCGGAGCAAGACCGCCCTGCTGGAAAACGACGCCGATGCCGAGCGAGATGATGATCGACGGAACCACCAGGCTGGCGACCGTCGCGTAGAACAGCAATGATGATCCACGAAAGCGGCGGCGGAAGGCCAGGCCTGCCAGCAGCGACACGACGACGGTGACGATCATCACCATCAGCCCGAGCATGAGGGATCGGCGGAACGAGGCGCCGAAATCGCCGACCGCCTGCTTCTCGAACAGATTCGCAAACCAATGCAGAGAGACACCGTTCAGCGGAAAGGTCAGGCCGCCATCCGGTCCCTGGAAGGAAAGGATAAGGATCGCCGAGAGGGGGCCATAGAGAAACAGCACGAAGACAAGGAAAAAGATCGCCAGGACATAGAATTCCAGGCTGCGCTTTTCGCGGTTCATCTCAAAGCTCCTTGCGGATATCGACGACGCGCAGGATGGCGGAGACCATCAGCAGGACGAGGACCAGCAGTACGACGGCATTCGCTGCCGCGGCTGGGTATTGCAGAAGCGACATCTGGTTTTTCATCATCAGCGCGATAGAGGCGCTCTGGCCGCCGGACATGACCTGCACGGTCGAAAAATCGGCCATGACCAACGTTACGACGAAGATCGTGCCGATCGCCATGCCGGGCTTGGCAAGGGGGATCACCACGTTCCAGAGGATTTGCCAGCCGCTGGCGCCGGCATCGCGCGCCGCTTCGAACAGCGAGCGGTCGATGCGCATCAGCGTGTTGAAGATCGGCGTCACCATGAACAGCGTATAGAGATGCACCATGGCGAGCACGACGGCGAAATCGGAATAGAGCAGCCATTCGATCGGCTTCGGTATGAGGCCCATCTGGATCAGGGTCGAATTAACGAGGCCATTGCGTCCGAGCACCGGGATCCAGGAGATCATGCGAATGATGTTCGATGTCATGAAAGGCACTGTGCAGACGAGGAAAAGCACCATCTGCGTCGATGTGCGGCGGATGTGGAAGGCGAGGAAATAGGCAACCCAGAAGCCGATCACCAGCGTCAATACCCAGACGATGGCGGTGAATTTCAGCGTATTGAGATAGGTCTTCCAGGTGACCCAAGAACCGAGCGTATCGGTGTAATTCGTGGTCAGGAAGGCGGGATAAAGACCGGCGAAATCATAGTCCCAGAAGCTGACGACACCGATCATCGCGATCGGCAGCAGGAAGAAGAAACCCAGGATCAGAAAGAGCGGCGCTGCCTGCAGATAGGAGACGAGCCATAGCGGCACGCCGAAATGGCCACCTGCTTTCCGTGGTGCCTGATCTGTTTCTGAGGAGGCGATCGTCGCCATGTCCCGGTCTCTCCGTTAGCGGCTTCCTCCCCCCGCTTGCGGGGAGAGGATTTGATTTGGGGGTGGTGCTTAGGCGGCGATAAACTCGTTCCAGCGGCGGACCATGTAGCGGTCTTCGTCCATCACCGAGTTCCAGCAGGCGACCGCGCCCATGCGGGCTTCGAACGAGCCGCCGTCGCGAACGGCGCCGGCCTTCTCCATGACCTTGCCTTCCGGAGACAGGATATCGCCCTGCGCCGGCTTGCCTTCGATCCAGTAGCCCCATTCGTCGGCCGACATGAATTGCTTGGCCGTTTCCATGCAGGCCGAGTAGTAGCCCTGGCGATTGAGGTAGCCGCCGACCCAGCCGGAGGTGTACCAGTTGATGTATTCGTAAGCGGCGTCGAGCTGCGCGCCTTTCAGATGCGAGGCGAGGCCAAGGCCGCCGCCCCAGGCGCGATAGCCTTCCTTGAGCGGCTGGAAGGTGCAGGCGATCCCCTTGGAGCGCACAGCAGCAACGGCCGGCGACCACATCGACTGGATGACGACTTCGCCCGACGCCATCAGGTTGACGCTTTCGTCGAATGACTTCCAGAAGGCGCGGAACTGGCCGTCACCCTTGGTCTTGATCAGGAAGTCGATCGTCTTGTCGATCTCCGCCTTCGTCATGTTGCCCTTGTCGGCATATTTGATCTTGCCGGCGGCTTCCATGATCATCGCGGCATCCATGATACCGATCGACGGGATATTGAGGATCGCGGTCTTGCCCTTGAAAGCGGGATCGAGAATGTCGGCCCAGCTTGTGATCGGACGACCGGTCAGGTCCGGACGGATGCCGAGCGTGTCGGCGTTGTAGATGGTCGGAACCATCGTCATCCACTGCGTCGGCTCCTTGGCGAATTTCTTGGAGCCTTGCGCTTCGACGAAGCCGACCGTGTGTGGCGCCGTGCCCTGGGCGATGACGCTGTCCGACTTCAGCTTGCCGTTGATGAACAGCGGCACGATCTTGTCGTAATATTTGAGCTTCTTGACGTCCATCGGCTGCAGAACGCCGGTTGGGAAGACCTTCTTGGCGATCCAGTATTCGATGTCGGCAATGTCATAGCTGTCAGGTTGGGTGACGGCGCGCTGGGCGGCGGCGTCGGAGTCGGTTGCCGTCATTTCCAGTGTGATGCCGAGATCGGCCTTGCACTTTTCGGCAATGGCATTGATGTTCGAAACGCCGGTGCCGAACTGGCGAAGCGTGATGTTCGATTGCGCCCAGATGGTCGGAAAGCCGGTGATGAGGCCGGAGCCGGCGATCGCGCCGGCGGCGGCAGCGCCGGTCTTCAAAAGCGAGCGGCGGGAAATTCCTTTGGCCGCCTTAGTGGTCTTCGTTTCAGTCGTCATGTCAGTTCCCCTGTTGTGATGCTTGGAATTCATGCGGAAACCCGGCCAAGGAGGACGACGTCCTCCGGAGCCCAGCTCAGAGACACCGCATCGCCGACCGATACGGGTTTGGCGAAGTAATCGCCGTCGCTCGCGATGACCGTGAAGTCGTCGCTGCCCGCGCCGTTGACGGTGATTTTCACCGACGCGCCGCGATATTCGATGTTGGAGACGATGCCGTTGAAGCCGAGGGTTTTTTCGGAAGCCACTTGCAGGCGCACGCGGTCTGTGCGGATGCCGATATCGATGGCCTCGCCCACGTCCCTACCGGTTCCTGACACAGAAAAACTCTGCCCCTCGGGCACTGTCATCGTCAGCACGCCGTTTTCGCTGGATGCCACCCGGCCGGAAAGCACGTTATGGTCTCCCATGAAGCGGGCGACGAAGGCTGTCGCAGGACGCTCGAAGACTTGACGGGGCGTGGCCGCCTGCTCGATCCGGCCATCGTTCATGATGACGATGATATCGGCGAGCGCCATGGCCTCCTCCTGGCTGTGCGTCACATGCACGAAGGTAATCCCGAGCGTCTTCTGCAGCTTCTTTAACTCGGCGCGCATGCGGATCTTCAGGAACGGATCGAGCGCCGAGAGCGGCTCATCGAGCAGCAGGGCTTCCGGATCGGTAATCAGCGCGCGGGCGAGGGCCACGCGTTGCTGCTGCCCGCCGGAAAGCTGCGCCGGACGCCGTGTGGCATAGGCCTCCATCTGCATCAGCTTCAGCATCTCAAGCGCCTTGGCCCGACGCTCGTCCTTGTCCACGCCCTTCATCTTCAGGCTGAAGGCGACATTGTCGATGAGATCGAGATGCGGAAAGAGCGCATAGGACTGGAACATCATGGCCGTGCCGCGCTTGGCTGGCGGGAAGTCGGTGACGACGGTGTTTCCGAGGCGGATATCGCCCGACGAAATGCTTTCGTGCCCGGCGATCATGCGAAGGGTCGACGTCTTGCCGCAGCCCGATGGACCGAGAAAACAGCAATAAGAACCGGCAGGAATCTTCAGACTGATGGCATGCACGGCTGTCGTGCTGCCATAGATCTTCGAAACGGATACTATATCGATCTCTGCCGCTTTCGACATCATGCCTTCCTCTGTTTAAAAGAGACAATGCACGAGCCATGCCAATTTCGGTGCATTGCAGCAAACTATTGATAACAATCGAAGTTTTTGGAATTCTTAGATTGAATGGATATCATCGGTAATTCGACGAGTGCACATCAAATAGGCTTTCGTACACAAAATAATCACATGATTGTATACAATTTGGCGTCGTAACTGCACTCAAATCTATTGGATTTTTGCGACGAACCTGGGTATGTTCAGGGAAAATCAGGTCGTATTTCATGAAGCCAACTGCGGGCGCCCTCCAAGCCGCCGACGATTCAGCCGAAACAAGCACGCAGCAGATCCGCGACGCCATTCGCGACGCGATCGTTGAAAGACGCCTTGCTCCTGGCGCGAAGCTTTCCGAGGCAGATGTCGGCAATCTCTTCAATGTCAGCCGCACGCTGGCGCGTGCCGCCTTGCAGGCGCTTTCCTATGAAGGGCTTGTCAGTGTCGAGAAAAATCGCGGCGCTTTTGTCGCCTATCCGTCCCCGGAGGAGGCACGGCAGATCTTCGCCGCACGCCGGCTCGTCGAGCCAGGCATCCTGCTTGAGGCGGCAGCCAGGATATCGCCGGCGGACATCCAGCATCTGCGGCAGCTTCTATTGCTGGAAGGCAGGCTGGTCGAAGAGCACGGATCGGCCGCCCGCCGCGCGGAGATCAAGGCCTCAGGCGATTTTCATCTGGCAATCGCGGTGATATCAGGCAACGCCATCATGCAGCGCTTCATGGAGGAACTCGTCGCTCGCTCCTCGCTGGTGATCGCGCTCTACGGCCAGTCGACAGCCTCGAGCTGCGGCCATCATGAACACGGCGAAATCGTCGATGCCCTTGAGCAGAAGGATTCGGACAGGGCCTGCCGCCTTATGCTGCAGCACATCGCCCATATCGAGACCGATCTCGACATGCGTGAACGCAAGGGCTTCAATCTGAAAGAAGCATTCGACATCTGAGGGCCGTGGCGTTCAGATCGCGAGCAGGCGCTTGAGAGGTTGCCGGACCTCTTAAGACGATTGCGCTTCCAATTCCATATGTCATTCAGTTCCCTGGTCGCGCTCTGGCCTCAATTCTTCAGCACATCCGCTATCCCTGATGCTTTGGGTTTGAGAAAATTCTTCCGATAAGCCGCCACTGAAAATAGGAATTCAATCCACTTTGCTTCGAAGATTAGAACATCTTCGCCTATCAAAAATCTACTAAATATATAGGGTAAATTATCTAATTAACCGGACAGATCATCATCATGAACATCCTCGCGCTGAGTGGCAATGTCAAAAGACCATCCAGGACGGCGTCCTTGGTGAACGTCGCCGCCAATCGGCTGCGGCAGCGCGTTGGTGGCGATGTGCAGTCCATCGAGCTTGTCGACGCGGCCCCCGTGCTCTTTCGGGCGCTTAGAGCGGATCAACTCGATACCGAAGGCAAGGCGATCATCGCCGCGGTGGAAGGCGCCGATATCATAATTGTTGGATCGCCCGTCTATCGCGCGTCCTACAGCGGCGCGCTGAAGCATCTCTTTGATCTCGTCGATTATCGAGCACTCGCGGGCAAACGGGTCATTCTCGCCGCAACCGGCGGGACACTGTTGCATGGCCTGATGCTTGAGCACCAATTGCGGCCGCTCTTCGGTTTCTTCAATGCGCTGACCGTCCCGACCGCAATCTATGCGCTTGAGGCCGACTTCGCCGATCACGAACTCACGAATCCCGCCGTCCTCGAGCGCATCGATCGAGCCGTCGAAGAGGTCGCGACAATCACGCCAGCGCTCGACATCGGAGCGATCGCCGCCCCGGGAAAACACAGCGGATTGGCAGCCTAGCCCATAGAACGAAATTCAAGAGGGAGCTTTACATGACTTTTTCCAATGCCGCGAACGATCCGGTCAAATTTGCCTATTGGGTGCCGAATGTTTCGGGAGGCCTGGTGATTTCGAATATCGAACAGCGTACGAGTTGGACGATCGAATACAACAGGAAGCTTGCGCAGATCGCCGAAGCGAGCGGTTTCGAATATGCCTTGAGCCAGATCCGTTTCACGGCAGGTTATGGAGCGGAGTTTCAGCATGAGTCCGTCTCGTTTAGTCACGCCCTGCTTGAATCGACCACGACATTGAAGGTGATCGCGGCGATCCTGCCCGGTCCTTGGAATCCGGCCCTTGCCGCCAAGCAGATTGCGACCATCAATCACCTGACCAACGGGCGCGTCGCGGTCAATATCGTGAGCGGCTGGTTCCGCGGCGAATTCGCCGCCATTGGCGAGCATTGGCTCGATCATGACGAGCGCTATCGTCGCTCGGAGGAGTTCATCCGTGCACTTCGCGGCATCTGGACCGAGGACAATTTCACCTTCCGCGGCGATTTCTATCGCTTCAACAATTATTCGCTGAAGCCGAAGCCGATCGACCCGCAGCCGGAGATTTTCCAGGGCGGCTCCTCCCGTGCCGCTCGCGACATGGCGGCCCGGGTGTCTGACTGGTATTTCACCAACGGCAATACGCCGGCCGAGATCCGCAAGCAGGTTGACGACATCCAATCGAAGGCCAAGGAGAATGGCCATTCCCTGCGGATCGGGGTGAACGCCTTCGCAATCGTGCGCGAAACGGAGGAAGAAGCCAAGGCAGTGCTTGCCGAGATCATCGAGAAGGCCAATCCCGAGGCGGTCAATGCTTTCGGGCATGAAGTTAAGAACGCCGGCAAGGCGTCGCCGGAAGGCGAAGGAAACTGGGCGAAATCCTCTTTCGAAGACCTCGTTCAATATAATGATGGCTTCCGCTCGAACCTCATCGGCACGCCACGGCAGGTTGCCGAGCGGGTTGTGGCGCTGAAGCAGGCGGGTGCGGATCTGATCCTGCTGGGCTTCCTGCATTTCCAGGAGGAGGTCGAGTATTTCGGCAAGCATGTGATCCCGCTGGTTCGTGAGCTCGAAGAGGCTGCTAGTACCCAGCCAGTGGCGGCCGAATAGGCTCGCTGCAGCAAAATACCTCGTAAGTGAAACATGATGGGTGCGTGGGCCGATTGGTCCACGCCAACGGGATTGGCGTGCCATGTTCAAGCCGCGCCCGAGCCGAATGGAGGACACTGAATGCCTGCCGCGACCTATTCCCTTGACGTGCTGGATCCTGGTACGCTGCGGGGCTCCGGCGACCAGATTGCTCGCGCGTTGCCACCGGGCAAGACCGGCGGCATCCCGCAGCATGACGAAGAGACCCATGCTCTCTCTTTGCATGGCATCAGCCTGTCATTTGGTGGGGTCGCTGCCTTGGTCGATGTAGACCTTTCTGTTGAGCCGGGGGAGATCCGGGCGATTATCGGTCCAAATGGCGCAGGCAAGAGTTCGCTGATCAACATCATCAGCGGTGTCTATCGCTCGAACGAGGGCCATGTTCGTATCGGCTCCAACACCTATCGCCATGTGCCGACGGAACTGCTGGCATCGCTTGGCATTGCCCGCACGTTCCAGAACCTCGCCTTGTTCAAGGGCTTGAGTGTCACTGATAACGTCATCGCCGGTCGAGCCTATACCGTGCGCTCGACCTTTGCCGAACAGATCCTCGGGCTTGGCCGCGCGCGCCGCGAAGAGGCGGATGCACGCGAGCGGGCGGCCCGTATTCTCGAGTTCCTGCATCTGGGCCAGGTCAGTCATCGTCTCGTAGGCACGCTGCCCTACGGACTGCAAAAACGCGTCGAGCTCGCCCGCGCCCTGGTGGCGGAACCGAAGATCCTGCTTCTAGACGAGCCTATGGCGGGGATGACGGCGAGCGAAAAGAACGACATGGCCGACTTCATCCGGTCTGCCCGAGATCGGTATGACACGACGGTGATCCTCATCGAACACGATATCGGCGTGGTCATGCAGCTTTCCGACCGGATCGCGGTCCTCGATTACGGCCGCAAGATCGCCGACGGCAGTCCGGGCGAAATTCGTGCCGACAAGCGCGTCATCGACGCCTATCTCGGCGTCGTTGCGGAAAACGAGGATGGGGAGGGCATCTGATGGCAGATTTCGACTGGCCGTTTCTGATCGAAGTGCTGGTTGGCGGCTTGCTCTCGGGCGTTATGTATTCGCTCGTCGCCATCGGTTTCGTGCTGATCTACAAGACGTCGGGCGTGCTCAATTTCGCTCAAGGGGCAATGTTGCTGTTTGCCGCGCTGACCTTTGTCAGCCTTCTTGAGCGTGGCGTTCCCTTTGCCTTGGCGCTCGTCATTACATTCGCTGTCATGGTGCTGATCGGCATTGCCATCGAGCGTACCGTGCTGCGACCATTGACCAACAAGCCGCCGATTACGCTTTTCATGGCGACGCTCGGGCTCTCCTATATCATCGAGGGGGCGGCTCAACTCATCTGGGGCACGCAGGTCCACGGTCTGGAGCTCGGGATCGAGGATGTTCCCTTCGACATCGGCGGCGTGTTCATCAGCCAGTTCGATCTTTTTGCGGCGGCGGTCGCTGCCGCGATGGTGGCGGCGCTGTCCGCCTTCTTCCGCTACACCCGAATTGGGCTGGCATTCCGGGCTGTAGCGGACGATCAGTTCGCCGCGCTTGCTGTCGGGCTGAAACTGCCCTGGATTTGGGCAACGGTCTGGGCGGCTGCCGGTGTCGTAGCACTGGTGGCTGGCCTGCTATGGGGCGCGCGGCTCGGCGTGCAGTTCTCTCTGTCGCTGGTGGTGCTGAAAGCGCTGCCCGTCCTCGTTCTCGGCGGCTTTGATTCCATTTTGGGTGCGATCGTCGGCGGTCTGCTGATCGGCGCGACCGAGAAGCTCGCGGAAGTTTATATCGGCGAATATTTCGGCGGCGGCATCGAAGGCTGGATTGCCTATGTCGCAGCACTCGCCTTCCTGCTCATCCGCCCCTCCGGCCTGTTTGGGCAAAAGCTCGTGGAAAGGGTTTGATATGGCTGTCGTCACCGTCGATCTTCATCCCACATGGCTCTTCAGCCGCTGGCTGACACCGATTGCCATCCTTGCCAGCGCGTACCTCGTGGTTCCCTTTGTCGGTTCGACCTATTTGTTCGAGGCGATCCTTTTGCCGTTCCTGGCGCTCAGCCTTGCCGGCCTCGGGCTGAATCTGCTTACCGGCTATGCAGGCCAGGTCTCGCTCGGAAGCGCCGCCTTCATGGCCGTCGGTGCCTTTGCTGCTTACAATTTCAATCTGCGCGTCGATGGCCTGCCTTTGATCATCAGCATCCTGCTGGCCGGCCTTCTGGCGGCGGTGATCGGTATCGTCTTCGGCTTGCCTAGCCTCAGATTGAAGGGCTTTTATCTTGCTGTGTCGACGCTGGCTGCGCAGTTCTTCGTGCAGTGGGCTCTCACCAAATTTAGCTGGTTTTCCAACGACTCTGCCTCCGGGGTCATCGATGCGCCGCCTCTGACGCTTGCGGGCGTGGAATTTACAGGCCCGGTAGGTCGCTATCTCTTTTCACTTACGATCGTGGTGGTGCTGACCTTCCTGGCGCATCGGCTGACGACCTCTCAAACCGGCCGCAACTTCATCGCCGTTCGGGATAATGAGACAGCGGCGCGCATCATCGGTGTGCCCGTGCTGGGAACCAAGTTGCTGGCCTTTGCTATCTCCTCTTTCATCATCGCCGTTGCGGGAGCGCTTTGGGCCTTTGCCTATCTGAGGACCGTCGAGCCGGCCGGCTTTAACCTCGACCGATCGTTCCAGATCCTTTTCATCATCATCATCGGCGGCCTTGCCTCGACGCGGGGCGCCTTTCTCGGCGCCGCTCTGATCGTCGCCTTCCCGCTCGTGCTATCCCGACTGGGCTCGTTCCTGCTCGGCGATGTCTTCGATTCCGGCGTGCTCGACATGAGCCAGCGCATCGTGCTCGGCGCCTTGATCATTCTGTTTCTGATCCTCGAACCGGACGGGCTTTCCTCGCTCTGGGGCAAGATCCGAAGGCGGTTGGGCTCTGCCATCGACAGGCCGGCCTGACCAAGCTGGGCACAAGCTCCGCAAACATCAAACCCATCGCTCATTCAACCCAGTTCCGGCCATCACACCGGACAATACCCGGAGTGTATCCAAACATGACCATGCTTGCGAAATTGAAGGCCGCTGTCATTGCGGCTGGACTGGCCGTCTCGGCCGCGGTACCGGCCGCCCATGCCGATGAACAATATTTCCCGCTGCAAAGCTATCGCGTCGGGCCCTATGCGGCCGGCGGCACGGGTTTCTTCGGCGGTTTCATCGATTACCTGAACCTCATCAACACGCGGGATGGCGGCGTCAACGGCGTCAAGCTCACCTGGTCGGAAGCGGAAACGCAATACGAGGTTGAACGCGGCGTCGAGGCCTACGAGCGTCTCAAGAGCAATCCGAATATTGCCGCCTGGAACCCGCTTTCCGTCGGTATCGCCTATGCCATGATCGACCGCATCACGCAGGACAAGGTGCCGTTGATCACCATCAACCATGGTCGCACGGATTCCACTGATGGCCGCGTTTTCCCCTATGTCTTTCCGCTGTTGCTCAATCCCTATAGCGAGACCTCGGGCATCGTGAACTACATCGCCTCGAAGCTCGGCGGTCTCGACAAGCTGAAGGGCAAGAAGATCGTCGTGCTCTATCACGGCTCGCCCTACGGCAAGGAAACGATCCCGATCTATGAACTCTTGTCGCAGAAATATGGCTTCGAACTGCAGCAGATCGAAGTGCCGCATCCGGGCAACGAGCAACAGGCACAATGGCTGACGATCCGCCGCGCCAAGCCGGATTACGTCGTGCTGCGCGGCTGGGGTGTCATGAACCCGGTCGCCCTGAAAACCGCGGCCAAGACCGGCTTTCCTGCCGACCATATCATCGGCAACGTCTGGTCTAACTCGGAAGAGGACGTGATCCCGGCAGGCGACGCCGCGAAGGGATATACCGCCATCACGACCCAAGCCTCCGGCACGGAATATCCGATCGTCCAGGAGATCGTGAAGACGCTCTATGACAATGGCAAGGGCAATCTGGAAGACAAGAAGCGCATCGGCTCCGTCTACCACAATCTCGGTATCGTCAACGGTATCCTGAACGTCGAGGCGATCCGTATTGCCCAGGAAAAGTTCGGACATCGGACTCTGACGGGCGACGAGGTCCGCTGGGGCTTCGAGCACCTGCAGCTTGATCCGGCTCGAGTCGAGGCGCTCGGCGCCAAGGGCCTGTTCCATTCCATCAACGTCACCTGGGACAATCACGAAGGCAACGGCTACGTGACCTTTCAGCAGTGGGACGGCAAGAAGTGGAACGTCGTCTCCGATTGGATTGCGCCGGACTGGGCCCTGTTGAGGCCGATTATCGAGAAATCCTCGGAAGCCTACGCCAAGGAAAGAGGCATCAAGTTGCGCACGTCTGAAGACGCACAGGCCGTGACGAACTGAGCCCGGTGGCTGGGCATCGGCAGCACGGTAATGCCGCTTTCTGCCGATGCCCCGCTCGCACACGAAACCACACTGAGATTGGGTGGACCATGGCTGGAAAAGACGTTCTGCTGAGCGTGGACGGGATCAAAGCGACCTACAATGGAGCAATCACGGCGCTTCACGGTGTCAGCTTCACATTGCGCCGCGGCGAGATTCTGGCGCTGCTGGGTGCCAATGGCGCCGGCAAGACGACGACGCTCAAGGCGATTTCGAATCTGCTTCCGGCCGAGCGCGGCGAGATTACCGCTGGAGGCGTCTTATACGATGGCCGTGACGTTACAACGGCAACGCCGGCCGAATTGGTGCGCGCCGGTCTCGCGCAGGTCCTCGAGGGCCGGCATTGCTTCCGCAATTTGACCATCGAGGAAAATCTCATTTCCGGCGGTCTCGGACGGAGCAGCTCGCGCGCTGAGATCGCCGCGGATCTAGAGAGAATCTACGCAATTTTTCCCCGGCTGAAGGAGAAGCGCCGCGCATTGGCCGGCCTTGCTTCAGGCGGTGAACAGCAAATGACGGCGATCGGCCGTGCATTGATGTCACGTCCAAAGCTGCTGGTGCTCGACGAGCCGTCCATGGGGCTGGCGCCGATCGTCGTGCAGGACATTTTCCGGATGCTGCGGCGGCTGAATGTTGAAAGCGGCCTTTCCATGCTCGTTGCCGAACAGAATTCGGCGATCGCTCTGCGTTATGCCGACCGCGCGACAGTTCTCGAAAACGGCACCGCCGTTCTTTCGGGAGATGCAGCCGAGTTGCGCGGGCGCGACGACGTCAAAGCATTTTATCTCGGTCAGAAATCGACACCCGCACCCACACCCGCCGCAACAAACCTCCCACCGGCCTGATCGGCCGCCATCCTCAACAAGGAGAAACCATCATGACGCTCTCACAGGTCAACACCGAAAATGCCGTCAAGGCTGTACCGGCGGTTCCTCGACCGGCTGAGCCTGCCCATGTCATCAAGGACGATGCTGAGGCAATCGCCGTTGCACGGCGGCTTGCGACCGAATTCGTGAAGGACTCGGCCAAGCGCGACCGCGAACGCATTTGGCCCGTCGCCGAGCTGGATGCCTTTTCGCAAAGCGGCCTATGGTCCATCAATGTGCCAAAAGCCTTCGGCGGCCCGGAGGTTTCGTACGCAACGCTCGCAAAGGTCATCGAGATCATATCGGCAGCGGATTCCTCGATCGGCCAGATCGCCCAGAACCATCTGGGCGTCGTTGCTGCCATCCGGACCGTATCGGATCCCGCCCAACAGAAACTTCTGTTTGCTGAGGTGCTGAAGGGCACCCGCTTCGGCAACGCTTTTTCGGAATTCGGTTCCAAACGGGCAGTCGATTTCGAGACGCGCTTCACCGATGCCGGCGACCACGTCGTCGTCAACGGGCGCAAGTTCTACTCCTCCGGCGCACTGCTCGCGCATCTGGTGCCGATTGTCGCGCTCGATGACGAGGGGCGGGCCTGGTATGCGATTGCCGAGCGCGATGCGCCAGGGCTGACTGTCATCGATGACTGGTCCTCGTTCGGGCAGCGAACGACGCTCTCCGGTACGGTGCTTCTCGACAACGTCAAGGTGCCGAAGACCCATCTCGTGCCCGGATACAAGGGCTATGAAGTGCCGACCGCCGATGGCGCCATATTCCAGATCATCCAGGTTGCCGTCGACACGGGTATCGCACAGGCCGCCATTGACGAGACGGTCGCCTTCGTGCGCACCAAGAGCCGGGCATGGGTGGATAGCGGCCAGGATCATGCCTGGGAGGATCCCTATACAATCCAGGCCGTCGGCGACCTGACGCTGCGCCTGCATGCCGCGCAAGCGCTTCTGGAAAAAGCCGGCTATGCAATCGACCGCGCCGTGCTGAACCCCAATGCGGAGACGGTCGCCGAAGCGCAGATCGTAACGGCTGAGGCCAAGATCCTGTCGACCGAAATCGCAATTGCGGCGACCAATAAGCTGTTTGAACTGGCAGGCACCCGCTCAACGCTTGCCGAGCACAATCTCGATCGCCATTGGCGCAATGCGCGCACCCACACGCTCCATGACCCTGTGCGCTGGAAATACGCCATTCTCGGAAGGTATTTCCTGAATGGCGAAAAGCCCCCGCTGCATGCGTGGAGTTGACGATCCCAAGAGGTCTCCCGCGTCGTAGCGGTGTGGGAGACCTCAAGGCTCGTGGCAAAGCAAGCCTGAAACAAATACGGCGGCCTCTGCCAAACACATGGCGGAGGCGCTGACGAATATGCCAATATGACCTGCACCATCAACTAGGAGCATCAACTACCGAGACTTCAAGAACAACGGAGACGTCCAAATTCGAGATTGATCCCGCTGACGCGCCGTCAGGAACAGCGGGTGTTCTCGTCCCGGATCGAGTTCAAGTTTGTGCAACGAAATCTCGCCCGCGAGATCTCTTGGTAGCGGTTGGTCTGTAACCCTTTCCACGATCAGACGCAGCTCGACGCCCAGCAGATCGAGTGTGATCGAGCCCTTTGCAATCAGATTTTTCCCACTGACTTCCAGCCTTGCTTCGGGGGCATGCACATGTGGTGGTGGCTGAAGCGGGTCGCCGATCTTGCTGTAGCCGTGGAGTTTGGCGTCGATGGTAATGTGAGCGTCGCTTAGGTCCGAAAGCGTGAACTCAATTCCGTCGATATCGCCGTGCGTTGCCGTTCTAAAGCCGAGCTTGCCGAGGCCGGTGCGCCACACGCTCTGTTCAGGATGGTCAAAGCCGACCCCATACAGATCAAGGAGCGCCGCGCCAGTCACGGCGACATCGCCGCTCCAATAGGCTGCCCGATAGCGATCCTTGATGCGAGCGCCACCGAAACGGATACGGACGTTGCGTTCGCTGAGGCCGGCCTCTGCATGCAGATCGCGGCTCCACACGAGGCGATCGCCATCATAGAGTTGAACCTCTTCCCAGCCGGCATGGCCGAGCAGACGGTAGGAGAGCGGCTCGTCAGGTTCCGCGTTGAACGCCTCGCCCATGAAATGCTTTCCCTGGGACAGAACAGCGAAACTCCGCTCGCCTGTCGTGGCGAAGGTGCGCCGTGCCCTGAGTGCGCTGCCGACGCCGGCCCTGTCGAAACGGTCTGCGATGACGCCCGTCAACCCGCCGCGCGAACCGAAAGTTCCGGTTGCCGGCGCGCCGCCGCCGCATCGGCCTTGGTGCTCGTCGCTCGCGGCCGAGGCGCCGACCCTGTATCCGCGTGCGAGCGCCTCGGTGTAGAGCCAGTGAAATTGCCCCCAGGCGGAACCGATCTCGATGAGCCTTTCCAGCTCCGGATGGTTCCAATCCAGAATACAGCGCCGGCCGCCCACATGCGGGATCAGCAAATGGCCCTCCGGATCGTCCTCATAGGCGGCATGGAGCCGGTCTACTGGCCACACGCCGGGTCGGATCGTTCCGGCCGTCGTCTCATTCCATTCGAAAGAGCGGAGGGACTGTCCTTTTTCATCAAAGGGGAAGCGCGGCTTGCCATCACGAAGGAAGACGACGTTGCGGTCGCCGCCGGCTGCAGAGTTGCCGCACCATTCTGTTCCCGGATAACAGACGAAGCGGCCGGGCTCGTTGAGGCCATGGATAATTTCCACGGCCTTGTTCCAATTCGCTTCGGTGATGTTGAAGTCGTTGACGGTGTAGCCCACTACGTCAAGCCCGGCGATATCTCGTCCGTAGGTGAGATTGTAAGTCGCGTCGTTGGTTCCGACAGTGTCGTCGGAATGAACGTGCAGATCCGCGTAGAGAGGACGCAATGCGCCTTCTTCACTCTGGACATAGGCGATGGCCGCTGCGACAAAGGGTTCGCCGTCGAGCCATGCTTCCAGTTTCCACTCGCCGGCTTCGGTGAAGGAAAGCCCGGAAATCCGCGCGAATGTCCAGTCCTCCGCGGCTAGCGCGATCGGCTCTGTGCGTTGGGTCGCGTCCGGAGCGGTGATCACGAGCGTGCCCCGCAAATTGCGATCGCGGCAGGTGTTTCCCCATATGTCGTCGACGCGCACAATCGCATCGAAGGATTGGCCGAGGCCAACAAGGCGCGGCGCAATGACCTGAAGGGCGTGGGGCTGGCCGGCCAGGATTTCGAGCTTGCAGTCGCCCGGCACTTCGGCAAATTTCGAGCTGCCCAGCGGATCTATGAACAGCCGGAATCGGAAGGCCTTTTCCACGAACGTCTGCACCCGCGTGCCGGCGCCGCCCTGTCGTCGATCTCCAAGGCGGATGACGATCCTGTCGCCGGGATTGATGTAGCCATCGACGACATCGACGATAACGGCCTTCTGGAAAGGACGCTCGTGTCCCTTCTGATCGAAACGCACCTTCAGCGCCTGCACAGTTGCCGGACTCTGGCCAGGAGCCAGTGGCCCGGCGTGATATTCGGCGGAAACGTAGTTGGCGCCAGTCGGGTCCGTTGTCTGAAACAGTGCCCAATCGGAATAGAACTTGAAGGCGAGCTTCAGCCATGCCCCATCGGCAAGACCGACAGCGCCGACTTCATAGACGAGTTCCAGTTCGGTCCACTCGCCCGCGGTCAGCGTCTGTCTTTGACAGGTGAGACGGCCGAGGAAGGGGAGGGTGTCGAAATAGGCGGCAAGGCCCGTCGGGGAATGGGCGGTGGCCTCGGATGCCTTGTGCTGCAAAGTCTCTGTCATGGGAGAAGTCCGTTATTGTCCGCGCCAGCCTTCGTAGCTGCGCTCTATCCGTCGAAATACGAGGCTCTCCATGAGCCACGCTATGAGTCCGATCAGCGCGATGCCGAGAAGCACCTGCGCCGAATTGCCGACCTGCCCGCCCATCGCGACCATCCAGCCGATCCCTTGGGAGGCGCCGATCATCTCGGCGGCGACGAGCGCGCGCCATGCCTGCGCAAAGCCGATGCGCAATGCGGCGATCAGGAAGGGGAGGGAGGCAGGAAAATACACGTGGGCCAGCAGTTGAAACCGTTTGGCACCCAGAATGCGGGCTGCGCGTACCTCCCCACCGCCAATGGAAAGCACGCCCTCCTGGATCGTCAAAGCCATCGGAAAAGCCGACGCTATGAATATGACAACGGCGATCGAGAGATAGCCGAGGCCGAAGAAGATCAGGGAGAGCGGCGCCCAGGCAATCGGAGGGATCGCCATGAACAGGCCGAGCAAAGGCTGAGCGAACTCCCGGAACGGCCGCCAAAGTCCGGCGGATACCCCTATGAGCAGAGCCGCCAGGACAGCCGCGCCGAAGCCGCCGAACTCACGCAACAAGCTGGCCAGAAACTGGCGGCTGAGCTCGCCGGACTGGATCCAGCGCAATCCCTCGGCTGCCACCTCCCAGGGCTGTGGCAGCACGTAAGACGGAACCCTGCTGGCGGCGAGGCACCACACGGCAAGCAGGAAGGGAAGCGCTGCCCAGCGCCAGGACGGCTGCGGAAAACGCCGCCGCGCTGTCAATTTCTTCATCGATCGGATCTCACCGCTGAGCGGCCGCTTTCGCGGCAAAACTGTCGTCAATGATGTCATCGACGTTCAACGGCTTATTGAGAATGCCGAGGTTAACGGAGTAATCGATGAGGCGCTGGATGAAGGCGCGGTCGGACAGCTCGATTTCAGCGGACCAGCCAAGGCGTTTCCTGGCTTCCGCAACGATCGCTTCCGGCGGAACCACGCTTCCGTCCGCGGCCTTCACGGATTCCAGCTTGAAACTCCGGGCGATGATCCGGTTGGCCTCCTCGGGGTTCTCCCGGAGAAATGCGATGGCCTTGGCATTGGCCCGCAGCAATTTGACGAGGTCGTCCGGCCGCTCCTTCAACGTTTTTGCAGGTGCTGCCACGACATACCATGGATAGCCCGGCAGGGCGCCATTCACGTCGAATACGACCCGGCCAGTGCCGCGAAGCACAGACTGACTGATGAATGGCTCCCATGAAAAGGCTGCATCCACCACGCCTGTATCAAGGGCAGAGTTCATGTTGCCCACGGGCATCTGCGATAATTGGAGGTCGGTGTCCGGATTGAGGCCGGCAGTCTCCTTCAGGACGAAGCCGCGCAGCAGCACGTCCATGCCGCTTCCTCTGTTGACGCCAGCGAGTTTCTTGCCTTTGAGGTCTGAGAGCGATTGAATGGAGCCATCCGCTTTTGCGATCAAGGCTGCCTGACCATAGTTCACTTTGGCGATGATCTTCGCTTCGAGCCCGCGCGCGGCCCATTGATAGACGGGCGGGGCGCCGATATAGGCCACGTCGATTTCCCCTCCCGCCACCGCCTGCTGAATGACGGGGCCGTCGCCAAAACCCTTGAGCTCGACGTTCAATCCCTCTTCCCGAAAGTAGCCTTTCTCCTCGGCGATGAGGGCCGGCGCATTCGCCATGGCTTGGACCCAGCCGATGCGAAGCGGCGAAGGTTCCTGCGCACCAGCGGGCCAGGCAGCAGCAAGCGCGAGAAGAGCTGCAGGTAGAATGCGTTTCATCGGATGGTTCCCTTCAGGTAACGCGTTGATTGCTGATCATGACGGCGGCGATTTGTTCGGCGAGCCGTTCGCGCAGTTGCGCAAACAAAGGATTGGCTCGCGTGCCTCGCTGATCGCGAGGACGCGGCAAATCGATTGTCACTTCTGCCGTGATGCCGGTCGGAGGCAGACCGAGGACCAGGACGCGATCCGCCAGATAGATCGCTTCGTCGATGTCATGCGTGATGAACAGCACGGTCTGGCCCAAGCTCGACCAGATGCGGAGCAGTTCGTCGTTGAGGGAAGAGCGCGTCATGGCGTCGAGTGCTGCGAACGGTTCATCCATGAGCAGAAGGCGCGGCTCAAGTGCCAGCGAGCGCGCAAGCGCGACGCGCTGACGCTGGCCGCCCGACAATCGGTGAGGCGGTTCGTCCGCATGTTCTCCCAGGCCGACAAGCCGCAGAAAATGCAGGGCGACGGCCTTTTGCTCCTGTAGCGATCCCTTACGATTCATACGAAGGCCAAAGCGGACATTTTCCAGGGCGCTCAGCCAGGGGAAAAGATTGGGTGACTGGAACACATATCCGAGTGCCGGATGCTCCGGCACAACCGACGCCCCGTCTATGGTGATATGACCCGCTTGTGGGCGCAGGAAGCCGGACAACAGATTGAGCAATGTCGACTTGCCGCATCCGGAGGGACCGAGGACTGCGACAAATTCTCCCGGACGGGCTTCCAGGGAAAACCGTTCGAATATGCTGCGTCGGCTTTCGGGATAGTAGAAACCCATGCCATTCACCGAAAAAGTCGCGCCGCGTGAAAGCTGCCGTGCTGGGGAAACAAATGCCATATCGCGTTCGAATAATCCGACGTTGGAATTGCCCCAGTTTTTAATACATTATAATACAAGTTATCAACGCGGAGCCTTCCCTTGTCCGGCGGCAAAGGAGAACGGTATTCCAAAGCTGCAAGAGTCCGTGGTCTTTTTAACCTCGATGGAAAATAGATGAGCCTGATACGCAACAATCCGGTGGCAATGTATCTCCAGATCGCCGATCGCCTTCGTCGCGAGATCGCCGAAGGGGCATATGAGCCCTCGGGGCGACTGCCATCGGAATCGCAGATCATGGTGCGCTTCGACGTCAGCCGCGTCACCGTCCGCCTCGCGCTTGAGCAGCTCGATAAGGACGGGCTGATCGAGCGTAGGAAAGGCAAGGGCACGTTCGTCGCCGGCAAGCAGGTCCGCCATCAGATCGATACCCTGCGCAGCTTTCACGAGTCACTGAAAGTGCAGGGCTTCGATGCCACGATGCGGATCGTCGAACTGACCGCGATTGAAACGCCGTCGGCGTTTGTCTCGTTGTTAGGAGCAAAATGCGCGCTGTTGGAGCGCCTTCACATGGTAGATGACGAGCCCATAGCCTTAGGCCGAAGTCTCATGCCCGCCGTCATGGCCGAGCTGGATCTGGAAACGGCCGAACAACGACCGACCTATGCCCTCCTCAAAGACAAAGCGGGCGCCGATATTGGCTCCGCCGAGATAGCGATCGGCGCGCGCGCTGTCCCATCTCGAATATCGTCCTTGATCGGCGTTGCCGCAAATGCGGTCTTGCTTGTCCTCGAACGAACCTCTTATTTCGATCATGGTGCCTGCGCTGAGTGGTCGGAATTTTTCATCCGGCCAGAGCGATACAAATTTGTCCTCGGCAATCGAATGTCCGCTTAAATCGAGCACTTCAAGCTGTTTCAGCATCGCTGATCTTGGGATCACGGTTCGTGTTCCTCAAGAGCGGTCATCTATGGCTTTCGCTTGTTAGTGCAGCGGAATGATCGAAGCGGAAGCCAAATCCCTGCAAGGCTTGCATCTAAGTGGATGCTTGAACAGAAGGCTGTCAGGAGGCGCCCGGTTGGCGATGGGCAAAGTCGTCGCAACGCTGCCAAGCGTGCGTTCTGTGAGCGCAGACTGCACTGAGCTCACGAAAGGCATAGATTAACAGCGGCACGCTGATGCCAGCGCGCATCATGTGTTGCTATTTCGACAGATCGGCCGTCGCCGCCAGAATCACTTTTGCTACTTCCGCAGGCTGCGATAGTTGCGGCGTGTGTCCTGCCGGCAAGCTCACGACATGGGCCGAGATTTTCTTTGCCATCGCTTTCTGGAGATCCGGCTGAATCATGCGGTCCTGCTCGCTGACGATGTACCATGAAGGCTTCGTCTTCCAGGCAGCATCGCTTACTTTCTCCTCGAAGTTCTTGCCGCGGACAGGACCTTGCGTGGCCGCCATCAGCCGTGTTTCATCCGCCGGAAGATCCTGGGCTAGGTGCTGTGCGACCCCTTCAAGGCTGAGTGTCAGGAAACCCTCTTTATCCGCGATGATGTGGGCGAAACCCGAGGGAACCGGATAGTCCTTGGACAAATCCGCAACCGATTGACCTTCCGAGGGAGCGAACGCGGCGACATAAACCAGCGATTTGACGTGCTCGTGCTGGCCAGCCTCCGTGATGACGACGCCGCCCCAGGAATGACCCACCAGAACGACCGGACCGGTCTGCGTATCCAGCGCGCGCCGCGTGGCTGCTACATCATCTGCCAGCGACGTAAGCGGGTTCTGCACCGAAACAACCTTGAGCCCTTCTTTTTGGAGGAGTGGAATGACTTTGTTCCATGCCGATCCGTCGGCAAAAGCGCCGTGCACAAGCACAACGACAGGCTTTTCGACCTCGGACGCACTGGTGGGTGCTGCGTTTGAGGCCAGCGCAGTGCTGCCCATGACGGCGGCTACAACTGCTTTTTTCGCGAATGATGACATCAAGTGCTCCTTTGAATTGGGCCTACCGCAGGCTTTGCGGAAGGCAACCGCGATCAGATGGAAGGCACTTGTACATATGAAAATATTGGGAATAAATTTTCGAACAGGATCATGATAACAAACGATGAGTTTCAAATGGACAGACTGGCTTGCATGCAGGTTTTTGTGAAAGCCGTCGAAGCAGGTTCAATTTCGGCTGCTGCCGCTGAACTCGGTATGTCATCCCAATTGGCAGGCAAGCAACTAAGGGCGCTGGAGCAGGATTTCGGCATCAAGCTGCTGAACCGCACCACGCGTAGACAAAGCCTCACCGACAGTGGCCGCATATTCTACGATCATGCCAAGAACATCATGGCGGAGATGGAGGCAGCCGAGGCACTGATTGCTGAAACCCGCTCAATCCCGCGAGGACGACTTCGAGTCAGTGCACCGATCACTTTCGGCAGTCACGCGCTCGCGCCTGAAATACCGGAATATTTGAAGCGGCACCTGGAAGTGTCATTGGACCTTAGCCTGACCAACCGCACCGTAGACCTTGTGGAGGAGGGTTTCGATGTTGTCTTCCGGACTGGAGAGCTCCCGGACAGCCGACTGCTGACGAGAGGGCTGGCGCCTCTTCGTTTGGTTTTGTGTGCCGCACCCTCCTATCTGAAGTCGGCCGAAAAACTGACCAAGCCCGAAGAGCTGCAACAGCACGAATGCCTGGTGTTTTCGCACACATCACTTAGAACGCAATGGGCGTTCGAAGGACCGGGTGGCGTCATATCCGTCCCGATCGCTGGCAGGTTTTCGACCGACAGCGGCGAAGCGCTACGCGCCGCTGCCGTTGCCGGTATGGGGGTACTACTGCAGCCGCACGAGCTGGTGGTCGAAGAAATCCGGGACGGGCGCCTGGTGAGGCTCTTGCCAGAGTACGAACCGCCTGCCCGCCCGTTGCATGTGCTTTATGCACCTGACAGGCGGATGACGCCGAAGCTGCGAAGCTTTCTGGATTTTGCCGTTCGGAAGTTCGGTCTGCAGTAGCCGAGCGGGCAAGAGCGCTGATTGCGCTCATCCGGAATTTCGCTAACGGGTGCTGTCGTCGCGTTTCTCACCGATGCTACGAAAATCGGTCGACACGCACCATCAAGAATAGGGCCTCTATGTCGAACAGGCCCTATCCGCAGGCCAAAGGGTGTATATCACAAACGACATTATCATGTTCTAATTCAATGGTCGGACGTGCCTCCGACGATTGAAATCAAGCACTTCATGGCAACTGGCCCCTATCCCTAACCGGATAGGGGCTTTTTGTGTGGGACAAGGGCCAGGTTCCACAGGAGTTACCGAACAGGAAGCACTCCAGCGGCTGATGCAACCACCCGACCGAGTTCGAACAACGCTAGCCGATTTGATTTTATGGCGCTTGCAAGATAGAGGGCTCACACAAGTTTGGCCGCCCATGCTACGAGCGTGACGGCAACTGACACAGTTAACAAGGCAACCCGGCGGGCATACATGAGCGACCAGAACGATGAATACATCTACGACGAACTGAGCGGCGAATGGCGGCCGGCTTCGGAGATCGCCGCGGAGGCCGCGAAAGCTGCGGAGGTCCGCGACGCATCCGGCAATGTGCTGGCCGATGGGGACTCCGTGGTTCTGATCAAGGATCTCAAGGTAAAGGGCGCCGGCCAGACGCTCAAGCAAGGGACGGTCATCAGGTCGATCCGGCTCACCGACAACCCGGAAGAGATCGACTGCCGGCATGACGCGATCAAGGGGTTGGTCCTGCGCACCGAGTTCGTGCGCAAGCGGTGATCGGAGAAATTAGCGTTCAGGCATTGGCTGGTGATGCGCCGATTGCAGCTTAACCTTGGGACGTGGCTTCAAACGGCATCAATACTAGGCGCTCCCAGCAGATCGATGACTTCTTGACAGCGGCCGCGAAACTCCAGGCTCGATGACGGGAGTCCCGCATTCCCGACCAAGGTTGTTTCGGGACTCCCGGCCGTCGCATGGGAGCCCCGCTTCAGCACGTACAGTAGATCGCCGGCTGCGTGCTTAAACCAGAGCAAACCTCCTAGCTTCAGAAATGCGAGATTAATATCCACTGAGGCGTGTGCCGTTTCGGATCGCGGCTGTGCAGGCCGCCCATGGGCATGTGGCACTTGGGCTTCAATGATGCGACCGAAGCAGCACCATCGCCGGGCCTGCCAGAGCAGCGGCCGCGATCATAAGTGAAATTCCCACCTTCAGTACCTTTATCCGGCGTGTCCTGACGCCGCTCCAATCATACACCAACTTATCCCTCCGAGTGCTGGCCTGGGTAATGTGACCTAGCGGCCTCCCAACGTATGGCAAGGGGACGGAAATAGCCGTCCCCTCGAAAGGGACGCAAACGAACGAAGAGGTCCTGCCTCGTGGCAGTGAGGCAGGACCAGAGCACCGGTTATGGCTCATGCTGCGCGTACAATTTACCGGGTGGGCGTTTGGTTCGCGCGAGGTTTGGTACCACCGCCAGATGAAACCAAACTGAAGACAGGTCGCGGTATGGCTGGCTCTTCACGCGGCCGTATCCCTCTTAAGAAAGAAAACCTCATGGATCGAGCGAAATTCTTCGCTTTCATGCGCTCAACCGTATCCTCGCTGGATGTTGTGCAGGAATTGCTATGAGGGCATGATCGCTGCTTTGATAAAGCATGTTTTGCGGCAGACGATAACGCCCGCAACCGTCGTAAATGCCGGTGAGGATGTGAACATGGAAATCGATGCTGATTTATTCTGAAAAATAGCAGCGGGAGGAGGGCCCAATGACGACTATCCATCAGATGCAGTATCGCGAACGGCTGAGATCCGCAAAGGAGGCCGTCGCTCTGATCCCGTCTGGCGCGAAGGTGGCGATGCCGATAGCTGCCGGTCAGCCGCCTGCCATTCTTGCGGCATTGGCCGAGCGAGCTCGGGCGGGAGCCGTCGACAATGTGCGGCTCCACTATCTTCTTTGTACTGGCGTTGCGGGAACCAGCGTCTTCGATTTCGACCTCTGCCACCGGATCATTCCGATCAGTTACTTTCACGGAGGCGTGGAGCGTGCGCTCGACAAGAGGCGATCGGCGGAAGCATTGCCGGCTGTCGACCTGGTGCCCTGCCATTTCAGCCAGGTGCCGCGCTCTCTGGTGGAGCACGTCGGAGTAGATACCCTGATTGCAATAGTCGCGCCGATGGATGCGGATGGCAATTTCAGCCTCGGCGCAAGTACCGACTATGCGCTCACAGTATCGCGAAAGCCAGGAATTCGGCTGATCCTCGAAGTCAATGCCAAGATGCCCTATGTGCGAGGCGATTGCATGATCCCCGTATCGGCCGTCACGGCGGTGGTCGAAAATGACGTCGGTCTGCCGATCCTGCCGGCCGCTCCGAGCAATGAAGTGGACGATGCCATCGGTGCGATCGTTGCAGGCCTGGTGGAAGACGGCGATTGCCTGCAAATGGGTATCGGCGCCTTGCCGGATGCGGTGTGTTCGCGGCTTTCGCAACATCGCCACCTTGGCATCCATACGGAAATGATGACGGTGGGGCTTGCCAATCTGGTCAAGGCGGGCGTGGTCGACAATAGCCGCAAGCAGACACATGTCGGGCGGTCGATCTTCACCTTTGCGCTGGGAGATCAGTCGCTTTACGACTTCCTGCACAACAATCCGGACATTGAAGCCCATCCTGTCGACTATGTGAACAATCCTTTCGTCATTTCTCGGAACGACCGGGCTGTGTCAGTCAACGCGACGCTGCAGATCGATCTGAATGGGGCATGCAATTCGGAATTCATGAACGGCAGGCAGTTCAGTGCATCCGGCGGTCAGGTCGATTTCGTGCGTGGCGCCTATGCTTCGCGGGGAGGGCGGTCAATCATCGCCTGTCATTCCACCGCGGCGAAGGGCACGCTCTCGCGCATTGTTCCGGCACTGACCGGGCCGGTGACGACATCGCGCAACGACACGCATATCGTCGTCACGGAATATGGATGGACGAACCTCAAGGGCAAGTCCGTGGCCGAGCGAGCAAGGGCACTGATTGCGCTGGCCCACCCGGATTTCCGCGAGGAGCTGGATCGGGCAGCCCATGGGGCGGGGTTTTATGCTGATACCGTGTTGAATTCACGAACTTCAGACACCCACCGTTGAGACGAGAAGGCCGTTCTCTGCAGCACGTATGATGACGCCCGTACCGCACCTCAAAACTCTAAAGCGAGCACAACCCGAGCTATGTCGGGTCGTGTTTCGTCTGTGACTACCTACTTCTGTATCCCGCTGCGATGCCGAAACTAGGGGGCAGCCAGTCCCGCATCAAAACTCCTCCCAATCGGCCTTGCGAGCAACCGCCGTGTTGCCGGAGAAGGTATTGGCTAGCTTACGGCCGAGTGCCCGTGCCGGCGACGCAACTGGTTTCGCTGTCCCAACAACCAGACGCGGCGCCATCGCTGCTCCGAGCTTGAACTGTGCAATGAGATCGCGAAGCGTTCTGACTTGGTCTGCCAGGCCGTTGGTGGCAGCAGTCGATTCCTCCACCATTGCCGCATTCTGTTGCGTGGCCTGATCCATCTGGTTCACAGCGATGCTGACTTCGGAAAGACCCGTCGACTGCTCCCGCGCGGCAGTCGAGATGGAATACACATGCTCGTTCACCTTGACGACCTGACTTTCAATCGCTGCGAGCGCCGAGCCCGTCGCTGTGACAAGCTTTACGCCAGAGCTGACCTCCTCGCCGGAGCGATTGATGAGCGTCTTGATGTCCTTGGCGGCATTTGCCGATCGCTGTGCCAGTTCGCGGACTTCCTGAGCAACGACAGCGAAGCCCTTGCCAGCGTCCCCGGCACGGGCGGCCTCAACGCCGGCATTTAGTGCAAGCAGGTTTGTCTGGAAGGCGATCTCATCAATGACATTGGTGATTTGACCAATCTCGCCTGAGGCTTGCTCGATCCTGCCCATCGCCGCAACGGCTTCCTTGACGACGGAACTTGATTGCTCCGTGCTCTTGCGTGCTTCGTCGACCATATGGCTGGCTTCCGACGCCCGGGCGGTGGAATTCTTCACGGCAACGGTGATTTCCTCGAGTGCAGAGGATGTTTCTTCGAGCGAGGCCGCCTGTTGCTCGGTGCGCTTGGACAGGCTGTCAGATGCGGTCCGCATCTCTCCGGCGTTGCTGTTGATCGTTTCGATTGCGCGGGATACCTCGCCAAGTATGGAGCGCAAATTGATCATCGTTGCGTTGACGTTGTCCTTCAGTTCGCCAAATGCTCCCTGGAAATCTCCGCTCATCGTTTCGGTCAGATCTCCTTCTGCAAGGGCTGCAATAACCCGGCGGGTCTCGGCAATGCCACTGTCGACGGAGGCCACCAGTTCGTTGACGCCCGCCGCAAAATGGTCGAGGTCTGGATTGTCATAAGTCTTCGTGATCCGCTGCGTGAAATCGCCCGCAACAGCGGCGGACACAACTGCAGCGATACTCGTCTGCAGATCGGCGCTCTTGGCCTGCAACGCGGCTTCCTGGGCGTTCAAATCTCGAACCTTGATCCCATTCTGCTTGAACACCTGGATCGCGTGCGCCATCGCGCCGATTTCGTCGTGACGGTTGGCGTAGGGAACTCCTGCGTCGAGATTTCCCGCGGCGAGCTCGCTCATGCTGTTGGTCAAAACGTTGATTGGGCGTGCAATCGCCTTTGAACCGTACAGGGCGGAGACGATCAGTGTGACAATCGCCAGCAATCCGATTCCAAGATTGAGCAGCAGGATCAGTGTTGCACCCGCTTTCGCGTCGTCGTCAGCCTGGCTCGCCGCTTTTTTTGCCGCCTCAACACCTTCGTCGAATAGTTTCGCTGCCTGATCGGAGATGGGCAGAAGTTTTGCCTGGATCTCCGCTGTTTTGGCTTGGATGGCGGGGGAGGCATCTTGGCTCTGTAATTTCGTCTTCATGACATCGACGAGTTCGGCTGTCATGGCAAAGAAATTTTCACTCAGGGATTTGAGCGTCTGCACTCGGTCCCGATCAGTGGGTAGCTTTACCTCGGCTGACGCTTGATCGAGATAGTTGATCACCGAATGATGGCGCGCTGCCAAATAGTCCACGGCCTTAGCTAGGTCTTCCGGTGACGAGGCCAATCGGAGATCGCGAACGCCGATCTGCATTCCACGCAGCGACGCTTTCGCATCAACCAAATTGCGGGAAACAATAAGTTGATCCTTCAGAAGCGCCGAGCGTTCGCCGATCATCTGGCCACCATACAAGACGACGAGAAGCATGGTCGCGACCATGAGAATGCCGATTGCGGAAAGCACCGCTAATTTTGTGCCAATACGGGATGAAATAGCCGACAGCATTTGTAATCACTCAAATGATCTGCAAGTTACCATCATAGGACCGGCAGAAGCGAAAATTGCGCGCAGCGTCATGCAATGCGTCAACGAATATTGCGCGAATATCAGAGATTTAGGTCGCGCTCAGGCTGTCATGAAGCTGTCATAAAGGTAAAAAAGTGCCTTCAATCGGAGGTAATTCGGGCGCTTTTTCGTAAAATGGATAGTCATTGCGCGGATCAGACTGGTGATAGTCAAGTCGGGAGAAAACAGCGACTGACAAAGGCTGATGTCTCGCTTAAGGGAAGCGGGCCTTACCAGTGCATGAAGCTCGTCCAATGCCTCTTCAATATACAACGTCTGAGCCACGATCTTCACCGAAGAGGTACAGACAAACGTCGCACGAAAGCCACGGGCCGTCATTTCACTGAGCGATGGGACCAAAACTGCAGCTACATCTCACTTGTTCTTGAGCATGAGTGCGCTGGTCAAATCGCCGAGTGGCTTCTGCTTATGGGCGGCGATAGCAGCGTCGCGCACGGTGATGCCGTGCAGCGTCGGGAGCTCGAAGCGGCGCGTGACGAAACGCAGGATCGAGGTCGTGTCCATGGGCGTGTGATCAACATAGCCGTGCCGCGCGTAGGGCGAGACGATAATTGCTGGAATGCGCGAACCCGGTCCCCAACGGTCGCCCTTAGGCGGTGCCACGTGATCCCACAGGCCGCCATTTTCGTCATAGGTGACAACGACCAGCATATGCGGCCATTGCGGGCTCTTTTCAAGATGCCCAATCAGATCGGCGATATGGGCGTCGCCAGCCTCAATATCGGCATAGCCAGAATGCTCATTAAGGTTGCCTTGCGGCTTATAGAAAGAGACTTGCGGCAGCGTGCCGGCATCGATCGCTTTGATGAACTCAGCGCCGGCCAAGCCGCCATCCCTCAGATGCTCGGTCCTGGCTGCGGTGCCGGGAGCGAAATTGGCATAATAGTTGAAAGGTTGGTGGTGATATTGAAGATTCGGCACTGGCTCCTTGTTGCCGTGGTCGAGCACATCCTGCCAAGCCCCGCCATACCAAGCCCAGGTCACGTGCTTGAGACTGAGCATATCGCCGATGGTTGGCTCAGTCTGTGGCGGCAATGTCGTTGGCTTGTTCGGGTCTGCCAATGCTTTGTCGCCATCCGGCGCGGGACCGTTACCGCTCGGCTGATAGGGCGGCTGCATGGTGTTGACGGCGTAGAAATCGGGCGTGAGATTGCCGTCGCCGACGAATTTCGGAATGCCGTCGATCGCCGATTTTGGCGAATTGGCGGCGGCCTTAAGCGTCACCCCGTCCGGCTCGACCACTGCGATCGAAGGCTTGGCGGTACTGGTGTCGGCGTTGGCATAATAGGGTGCACAAGCGCAAATCAGCCATTGATGGTTGAAGAAGGAGCCGCCGAAAGCGCCCATGAAGAAATTATCGGCCAGCACATATTTCTGGGCCACCTTCCACATCGCCGTCTTCGAGCCGTCCCACGAGCTCATCGCCAGCGCGCCTGAATCGGCATAGGCGACGAATTTGTCGTTGCGTCCGCCGTCGATCTGCATCTGGTTCTGATAGTAACGGTGCCAGAGGTCGCGCGTGATCGTATTCGAGGTGAGGTTGAAGCCCTTGGGATCGTCCGCGCGGAATGGCCGATTGGGGAGATGCTCGGTCTCCGCTTGGGTCACTGGTGGTGTCACGCCTTTGGCGGTGAGACCCTCCCAGATCGGCGGCAGCTCACGGAAAGGCTTGCCGTTGCGATCGCGCTGGATGCGTGCGCTTGCCGGCGCCTTCGAAACCCCGTTAGCCCCTGGGAAGCTGCCATAGAGATTGTCGAAGCTGCGATTTTCCGCGTAGATCACGACCACGGTGTCGATCAGCTTCAGATCACTGGCGGAATTCCGCGCAGGTCCCGCCTTTGCGCCAGAGGCGCCGGCGACGGCAGGGGCAAAAGCCGTCACAGAAAGACTTAACGCGCAGACGGCCGCGGCAGTGATCGATTTCATTTGAACTGATCTCCCCTGGTTCGGGTGGGCGTGCCTCACCTGACGCGGCAGCTTATCCGGGGCAGAAGCTAACGCAAGTCCTAATTGAAATGATTCTAAAACCCAGCTATCGATTTTGAGGTGGAGACCTGAGATTGCAGTGAAGGGACGCGAGCACAGCGATGCAATCCAAACCGCGTACAAGACAGTGGGTGGGGATCTGTGCTGCCGCTTCATTGTTGCTCATGATGACCTCGGTCCACACAGGCCAAGCTTTGTCGCGGGCCGATGTGCGGCTGAAAACACAGGCCTTGTATGCACTCGGCAAAACCCTCTTCTTCGATCCCTCCCTGTCAGCGTCAAGCAAAATGGCCTGCTCCTCCTGCCACGACCCAAGCCACGCCTTTGGGCCGAATAATGACCTGGCGGTGCAGCTTGGCGGTGGCGACTTGCATCAGGCCGGGCTGCGGGCGGTGCCCTCGCTCAAATATCTGCAGGTGGTGCCGCCCTTCACCGAGCATTTTTTTGAATCCGAGGACGAAGCCGACGAAAGCATCGACAACGGGCCGACGGGTGGTCTGACCTGGGACGGCCGGGTCGATCGCGGCTGGGAGCAAGCCAGGATTCCCCTGCTTTCTGATTTCGAGATGGGCAATAAAGGCGAAGCGGAGGTCGCCGGCCGCGTGCTCGCGGCGGGCTACGCCAAGGCAATCACCGATATTGCCGGCTCAAAGGCCGTCGATGATCCGGCGATCGTCTTTCGCACCTCGGTTAAGGCACTGGAAGTCTTTCAGCAGGACTATCGGACCTTCTATCCCTATTCGAGCAAATATGACGCAGTACTGGCCGGCAAGGCTCAGCTCACGCCACAGGAGGCAAGGGGGCTGGACCTGTTCAATGCAGCCGAGAAGGGCAATTGTGCTTCCTGTCATGTCAGTCAGCGCGGAAATGATGGCACGCCGCCGCAGTTCACCGATTATGGGTTGATCGCCATCGGCGTGCCCCGTAATCGCGATATTCCTGCGAACAAGGATCCGGCGTTCTACGATCTTGGCCTATGCGGTCCCTTGCGCACCGATTTCATTGGACGCGAGGATTATTGCGGGCTCTTTCGCACACCAACGCTGCGCAACGTCGCTCTTCGCAAGACCTTCTTCCACAATGGCGACGTTCATTCTTTGCGGGACGCCGTACGCTTCTACGTGGAACGTGAGACCCATCCGGAGCGCTGGTATCCCCGCAAACCCGACGGGAGCGTCGATAAATACGATGATCTGCCGGAGGCGGCAAAAGCCAACATAAACACCGACCCACCTTTCGACCGCAAGGCAGGCGACGAGCCCGCGCTTTCGCCCGCCGAAATCGACGATGTCGTATCTTTCCTCGGAACACTCACCGACGGCTACGAACCGTTGGAGTGAGGACGTGAGCGGTCGTGTTTTGCTCGATGCCGCTTGCTGGGCAGATCGAGCAGACGGGCGACGGTCTCGGCGCCTTTGCCAGAAACCGCCATCTTGCCGGTATCGCTTATTTGGAGTTCAGTTCCGTTTGAGAAGCTGAGGGACCAGCCGTCATCGGTGGCTATGCGGCGCCTGTCCGTTAGTTCGATACCGGCCGCAGAGATCAGCGCGATCGCCTTTTCGACGTCCATGATCATCACTCACGCAAGAACATCCTGAACATTTGTACTAAGGGTCCTGACGGCTCGCAAGTGTCGAGCGCCGAACCCCACGACGATCGCAGGTAAGACCTGGAAGAACGACGGAATCTGAGGCGGGATCGCTAGTGAAAGGTTCCAGGAAGAGGGCGATCGTCTGCCAGCGTTTGCATTGCGCGGATCAGGCCAAAGGCACGGTCGATAATCTCGGCGCTTGACGGATTGTCGAACATCGCGAGTTCCTCGCGCATCACCGTGAGCATCCAGTTGATCTCAAGGAGCGTCAACACGGTGTTTGAATCGGTATCGGCCGCGACGGTGTAGATAAGATCCGTAATTGTCGTCGTCAGGAAGTCGATGCAATTCAGCCGCTCGGTCACATTCAACAGTGAAAATGGGATCGATGATGTCTTGTCGTCCGTCAGCATCAGCGGTTCCTCCAGAAGAAACACAAGGCGCATCACGCCTCATGGTCCTTCATGAGACGCAGTTCGGCTTCGCGCCAACCGAGCAATGACGTTAATAGATCAAACTGCGCTCCGTCGCGAGTGAAGCTTTTGTAAGATTACGATCAGCCTATTTGCCGGCAGCAAGCTGCTCCGTCGTCAGCAAATCGGCATGCTGGGCGAGGGCGACGTCGGGATGTGAACGCAAGCGGCTCTTCAACTGATTGATACCGACCTCCCGAAAAATGGGGTTGAGCGGATCGACCGAGACGCCTCGCTCGGCAAGCTTCAAATCATCTGGAAGATCGATGACCGGAATTGTCGCGTCGGGTCGCGAGCCGAGGAAGAATGCCACCGAGAAGCGTTCGACGCCCGCCGGCGGCGCAACGACGTCATGCACATCCGCGCGCACGAAACCGTTCGTCGCCAGTTCGAGCAGTTCCCCGGTGTTGATCACGAAGGTGCCGGGAACCGGTGGAGCATCGATCCAAAGATCGTCCTCCGTGCGCACGCGCAAGCCCGGAACCGTGTCCTGAAGCAATACGGTCACGAAGCCGCCGTCCTTGTGGGCGCCGACGCCCTGGTCCGTCTCGGCAGCGTCGCGACCGGGATAGCGGATGATTTTCAAAAGTTGTGAAGGCTGCGGTTGATAGATCTCCGCAAAGACGTTTTCAGATTGGCCGAGAGCCACCGCAATCGCCTTGAGAATATCGATACCGATCCGCGTGACCTCCGCCTGGTAGGCAAGCAACAACGGTTTGAGTTCCGGCAGCGCTTCCGGCCACTGGTTTGGCCCCTGCAAACGCCGCCAGGCTGGCGTGTCCGGACCGATCTCGAAGGGGCTGCTTTCAGTGTTGATGTCGAGCTGCTCTCGCCAATCCTGTTGGCCACGAGTGCGTTCCTGCCCAGCACGGTTATAGCCGCGGAAGTGCGGCGACTTCACCATTTCGATCTTGAGCTTTTCTTCCAGCGGCAGCGCGAAAAAACGTTTCGCGGTCGCCACCACATCGCGGATCAAGTCCGGATCGACGCCGTGGTTCTGCAGGTAGAAGAAGCCATGGTCGTGGAGGACGCCGCGCAGCTCCGCAACGAAAGCCTGGCGATCCTCCGAGGTGCCGTAGAAGCGGGAGAGATCGAGTGTCGGCAGTGCGGTCTCGTTTGGTAACTGTGCGACGGTCATGGTTTATCTTCACTATCCTCAAAGGCAGGGCAGGGCGGGCAAGCCAAAACGCGGCAAACTCAGCGGCCAGCACTAACGGGGACGCTAGAGGACGCAATCAGCCGCGGCAAACAAGATCATCTTAAAGATGGAACACTGCTTGGAACGATTTTGCTGTCCGCGTGCCAAGCCTCGGCAAACGCAAACTTCATCAATGGAGAGCCGTCCTGCCCGGAACGTGCGGCTTCTCAGTTGGACACAGCTTCGCAAAGGGGAATGGGGCGCGGTGGCGGCGCTGGATGATCTTGCTTGTATTGGGCGATGATTGGCTCGAGCTTCTCCTTCGGCCAGAACTGTGGCGCGCCGATCTCGCTGAGGCATGAGGCGTTCCAGTAAGAACCGTTTTTGGCCGGCGATTGGCCAGATGCTATGGCACGCGCAACGGCACTGATGTCACGGGCCTCCGGATAGATATAAAGGGTCGTCGGGTTATCCTTGACCATCGACAGCACTTGCGCGGCATCTTCCGGCGACCAACTGGTACAGCCATCGCTGCGGCCGCCCCCATAGGTGACCAGTTTGCCGAATGGGACGTACCCCTGACGATTTGCGTAGGGGCTTTCCGGCTTTTTCTGCATGCATATCCCCGAGACGAGCGCCGCGGCGTGTCCACCGATGGCACGCTGCCTGGCGTTTGCAGTGTCGCCGATGCCATCGAACTGCACGAACGAGCGCGTCAGAACTGCATCCTGATTGGGAGAGGCACGATAATAGCCTTTGAAGGTCGTCTTGATCTCATTTGTCAGATATGCGCCACCGGCCGTCAGATTGGAATCCATTGCGTTGCCGAAGTTTTTTGCACACTCCCGCCCATTGGAAAAGTTGGCGACCCCTTGCAGATTGCGGCCACCACCATGCCCTGACGATATCACGCGGAATGACCGGGATGCTTCGCAGATCATGTAGAACCGGCCGCCTGTCGTTCCGCCGGTACGATCGTTAGGACGCGTGGCGTCCATCGCGAAATAGCATGTGTTTCTCACACGTCCCTCTGCAACCTTTTCCAGATAAAGTGCCCGAGCCCGTTCCAGCACGACTGGTGCAATCTGCCCGCTCCCTTCGCCAACATATCCCGCCAGCCAGCCTGGAATGGCCGATGCATTGCTCGAGGCAAATGCCGGGCCCGCACCGCAGAGCGATGCCACCACGGCAGCGAAGCCGAGGCGCTTGAAAATGCTAAATCTTGGGAGCATGCGGGTGTCTCCCCGAGACGTCGAGACGATCATCTGTGTGATGTCGCTCGCGGTTTCGGAATCAAAGTGGCGAAAGGTTCTAATAGCTTACCATTGTGCTTGAGCAATCGTTAACACTGCATTTCCAATTTCGTCGCTGCTGCGGTGAGCGAAACCACTTGCCGGATAGCCGCGCAACTCGGGCGAATACTGTGGACGATGGACCTGGTATTCTGGCCGGCCCACCCGGCGGTGAGCACATGGGAGCACGAGCGTTCCATCAGCTCAAAAGTTGACATTTCAATTTTCGTGAAACGCGGATGCCGCCATCACCGCTGCTGAAGAGCGATTTTCCACGCCGAGCTTAATATAGATTTGTTCCAGATGCTTGTTCACGGTTCTGGCGGAAAGACCCAGTATCTCTCCGATATCCTTGTTGGCTTTTCCTTTGGCAATCCAAAGCAACACTTCAGATTCTCGTTGCGTGAGCTTGAAACGTTGCCGCAGGATCTCGTTGTCAGGCACTTGTTTCGTAGCGGTCAATCGAAATAGGTACTCGTCGGTTCCGATCGTGCCCAAAAACGAAAGTTGCAGCGCCGCTTCTCCTTTGATTTTCACGGCGAATGTCGTGTCGTAAACAGCTCCGGCATTTTCACGTGCCACGATGAAATCGGCAATCGGTGCGGCTAGGCTGTTCAAGCCTTCATCGGTGCCGGACGCGGCATTGACAAGACGAGTTGCCTGCGGGGTCGACCAAAGAACGGAGCCATCGCGGCGAACCGCCATCAAATGTCTTCCAGCGACGTCCAGTGCCACCCGAGAACTCTGGGCGGAGCGTGCATTGCGCAGGTGTACGCGGATGCGGGCGCGCAGTTCATCGACATTGATCGGCTTGGTGAGATAGTCGACACCGCCGGATTCCAGCGCATGCACAACATGCTCGGTTTCGGTCAATCCGGTCATGAAGACGACGGGAATCTGGGCGATGCCCGCATTGGCCTTCAGCCGGCGGCAGGTCTCGAAACCATCCATCGACGGCATGACGGCATCCAGAAGGATGAGATCGGGTGTGATGCGCTCGACGATATTGAGCGCCGCCGATCCGGAGGTGGCGATCAGCACGGAGAAGCCGGATTGCTCGAGCGCATCTGTCAGGAAACCGAGAGCTTCCGGCGAATCGTCCACCAGCAAGACTATGTCGCGGGGAAGTGCGGGCTCAGTCAATCTGTTCTACCTTTTCAGTGTCGAAGGTGCGCAGCACATTCAGGAAGCCGTCAAGATCGAAAGCCTGGACATGAATGCGCATGGCGTCGGTAAAGGGTTTGTTTTCATCAAGCTTGGCGAGATCGGCAAGCTTTGCCTCGATGCCCCTGATATAGCCTATTTCGCCGAGCCGCATCAGTTCGCGTACATGCTCCAGCCCCGGGCTTATCAAGGGCGCTGGCGGCCTCAGTGCGACCGGGGCGGAGGCGTCGGCATAAATCCATTTCAAGCCGAGATGGAGCGCCAGCTTGTCGCGAAGCTGGCGGATATCGACCGGCTTGCCGATGGCATCATTATGGCTGTCGTCGCTGTCCTTGGCAGCGGCGCGGTCGCCGATATTGGCCGACAGCATCAGGATCGGCGCCATCTGGCCGTTCTCCCTCAGCCGCGAGACCAGTTGCCAGCCGTTCATGCCGGGCATGGAGATGTCGACCAGGAAAAGATCCGGTTTGATGCCCTCGATCAAGGTCAGGCAGTCCGGCCCGCCGGTGGCCGTCAGCACGATGAAATCGAGCGGCGACAACACTTCGCGCATCAGCTCGCGATGATCCTCATTGTCGTCGACGACGACGATGGTACGGCGCGGCCCTTCGTAACTGACGATCCGCTGTTCCTGCGCCGGCGGCTTCATCGGCCGGATCACCGCCGACAGCATCAGGCGCACCTTGAAAGCCGAACCCTTGTCCTTTTCGCTGGAAACGGAGATTTCGCCGCCGAGCGTATTGGTGAGCAGCCGGGTAATGGTCAGTCCAAGGCCGAGGCCCGGCATGGGGCGGACGCTGTCGGCCTCGCCACGCTGGAAGGGCTCGTAAATGCGGGTGAGATCCTTCTCGGCGATGCCGCGCCCGGTGTCGGCGATCGTGAAACTCGCGACCTGGCTGCGATAGCCGACCTCGAAGCGCACACTGCCCGCATCGGTGAACTTGATGGCGTTGGAGAGCAGGTTGACGAGAATCTGCCGCAGCCGCTTTTCGTCGGTGCGGACATAATCGGGCAGGGCGGCGGAACGTTCATGGATGAAGACAAGACCCTTGGCCTGCGCCTGCGGGCGGAACATGTCGACGATCTGGTCGAGAAAGTCCTGGATGTTGATCTCGTTGGAATAAACCTGCAGCCGGCCGGCCTCGATCTTGGAAATGTCGAGTAGCCCGTCGATCAGACCGGAGAGATGCTCCGCGCTGCGGCGGATGACCTTCAACGAGGATTGCCGGGGCGCGGGAATGGTCTCGTCATGCTCGAGGATCTGGGCATAGCCCAGTACCGCGTTGAGCGGCGTGCGCAATTCGTGGCTCAAGCCGACGACGTAGCGGCTCTTGGCGCGGTTGGCGGCTTCGGCCGCCTCCTTGGCGCTCTGCAAAGCCGCATCCGTCTTCTTGTGCGCGGCGATTTCCTTGAGCAGCAACGTATTTTGGCGCGAGGATTCCTCCTCGGCGACGACGCGGCTGTCGTGGGCGAGCACATAGAACCAGCAGACGACGCCAGCAATGACGGCAAAGACGAAGAAGACGATCAGGATGGTGCGGTCGACCACTTGCGCCGTCTCGGGCGAGGCGGAGCCGACCTGATGCGCGATCATTGCCAGGATGGCGCCCACGGCCGTCAACGCCACCGCGACTGCAATGCCGTAGCGGCCGAGACGGGTGGCGAGCTTGGCGACGACGGTCTCCGGCAACAGGGTCTTGGCGACCGTGCCGATCTGCGTGTTAAGCCGCGCCTTCGGTTTGCACATGTCGTGGCAGCGGCTGTCCAGCGAGCAACAGAGCGAGCAGATCGGCGCGGCATAGGCCGGGCACCAGGCCATGTCCTCCGGCTCGAAAGGATGTTCGCAGACCGAGCAGGTGATGGTGGCGAGGTTCTTCCAGCTTTGGCGCGGCTTGCGGGCGAGATAGAATTTTCCCTTGGTCGCCCAGGCGAGTGTGGGCGAGGCGATGAGGGCAATGACCAAGGTGATATAGGGGGCGAGCGAGGCGGCGATAGTGCCAAGCGCGCCAAAATGGGCGATGAGGGCAATCGCCGCCGAGAGCGCCATGGCCCCCAGGCCGACGGGATTGATGTCGTAGAGATGGGCGCGCTTGAACTCGATGCCGGGAGGGGCAAGACCGAGCGGCTTGTTGATGAAGAGATCGGCGGAGATCGTGCAGAGCCACGCCATGGCGATGATGGAGAAGATGCCGAGGGTTTCCTCCAGCAGCCTGTAGATCCCAAGTTCCATCAGCAGCAGGGCAATGGCAACGTTGAAGACCAACCAGATGACGCGGCCGGGATGGCTATGGGTCAGCCGCGAAAAGAAATTCGACCAGGCAAGCGAGCCGGCATAGGCATTCATCACATTGATCTTGAGCTGCGAGACCACGACAAAAGCGGCCATCAACAGCAGTGCGGCGTTGTGCCAGGGAATCATGTAGCCGAAGGCGGTGAGATACATCTGCGCCGGATCGGCGGCGCGATCGGCCGGCACGCCGGAACTTAGCGTCAGCACGACGAGGAAGGAGCCGGCCAGCAGCTTCAGCGCGCCGATGAGTACCCAGCCGGGACCGGCGAGAAAGATCACCAGATGATGCCGCCATTTGCGGCGGCCTTCCGGCGGCAGGAAGCGCAGAAAGTCGGCCTGTTCGCCGATCTGTGACATCAGCGCCAGGATGACGGCGGAAGCAGCGCCGAATTCCACCAGATCGAAGGGAGCGGCCGTTCCCGATGCCTCGGACGCGTGATGTATACCGGCGAACGCCCGCCAGAGGTCGAATTTCCCCCAATCGGAGAAGGCGATGAAGACGAAGGGCAGGATGTTGAGGACGATCCAGAACGGCTGGGTCAGGAGCTGGAACCGGCTGATCAGACGGACGCCGTGCGTCACCAGCGGGATCACCATGACGGCGCTGACGATATAGCCGACCCACAGGGGTATGCCGAGTGTCAGCTCCAGCGCCCCCGACATGATGGATGCCTCGATGGCGAACAGCATGAAGGTGAAGCCGGCATAGATCAGCGAGGTGATCGTCGAGCCGATATAGCCGAAGCTCGCGCCGCGGGTCAGGAGATCGATATCGACCCCGTGTCGGATGGCATAGCGGCTGATCGGCAGGCCGATCGCCAGCATGACGATACTAGCGACGATGATGGCATAGAAGGCGTTGGTCGTGCCGTAGGAGAGTGTTGTGGCGCCGCCGATTGCCTCCAGCGCCAGGAAGGAGATGGCGCCGATTGCCGTCTGCGAAATGCGCTGCGAGGAAAATTGCCTGGCGCTTTTGGCGGTGAAGCGCAGCGCATAGTCTTCCAACGTCTGGTTTGCCACCCAGCGGTTATATTCGCGTCTCACCGGAATGATGCGTTGCCGCGCCGCCATGCCCACCCTTCAGCAGTCTTCAAATCTAACCGACGTCGTAACACGGAATGCAGCGGCCCTTAAGTGCGTGGACTGCGGATATACTGCACATTTCGCCCCGTCTCCTACGTCATATTACGTATGTGGAATCCCCTGGCGCTGCCGGATAGTCGCGGCAGGCAACGGTTAATCTTTGTTTACGAACTGTTGCGGGCAGACAAAAAGAGGGGAACTACGCATGAAACTGAAGACTCTTGTCTCCGGCGCGCTTCTGGGCGCCATCATGTCGACGACCGCATTCCACGGAGCTTTTGCCGCCGACGACACCATTAAGGTCGGCGTTCTCCATTCGCTTTCGGGCACCATGGCGATTTCGGAAACGACGCTGAAGGATGCCATGCTGATGCTCATCGACGAGCAGAACAAGAAGGGCGGCGTTCTCGGCAAGAAGCTGGAGCCGGTCGTCGTCGATCCGGCATCCGACTGGCCGCTGTTTGCCGAAAAGGCACGCGAGTTGATCCAGAAGGACAAGGTCTCGGCCGTGTTCGGCTGCTGGACCTCGGTGTCGCGCAAGTCGGTCCTGCCGGTCTTCAAGGAACTGGATTCGATCCTGTTCTACCCCGTGCAGTTCGAGGGTGAAGAGTCCGAGCGCAACGTGTTCTACACCGGCGCAGCGCCGAACCAGCAGGCGATCCCCGCTGTCGATTATCTGATGCAGAATGAAGGCGTGCAGCGCTGGGTTCTGGAAGGCACCGACTACGTCTATCCGCGCACGACCAACAAAATCCTTGAAGCCTATCTGAAGTCCAAGGGCGTCAACGCCGAAGACATCATCATCAACTACACGCCGTTCGGCTTCTCCGACTGGCAGACGGAAGTCTCCAAGATCAAGGCCTTCGGTTCGGCCGGCAAGAAGACCGCCGTCGTCTCCACCATCAATGGCGACGCCAATGTTCCCTTCTACAAGGAGCTCGGCAACCAGGGCGTCAAGGCGGAAGACATTCCGGTCGTCGCTTTCTCCGTCGGCGAAGAGGAACTTGCCGGCGTCGACACCAAGCCGCTGGTTGGCCATCTCGCCGCCTGGAACTATTTCCAGTCCGTCGACACGCCCGCCAATGCCGAATTCATCAAGGAATGGCATGCCTATACCAAGAACGACAAGCGCGTCACCAACGACCCGATGGAAGCCGCCTATATCGGCTTCAACATGTGGGTGAAGGCCGTCGAAAAGGCCGGTACGACCGATCCGGACAAGGTGATCGACGCACTCGTCGGCGTTTCCGTTCCAAACCTTACCGGCGGCTACGCCACCATGATGCCGAACCATTACATCACCAAGCCCGTGCTGATCGGCGAAGTGCAGGAAAACGGCCAGTTCGACGTCGTTTCGCAAACCCCCGCAGTGGTCGGCAAGGAATGGTCGGATTACCTGCCTGACAGCAAGGACCTGATCTCGGATTGGCGCATGCCGATGAACTGCGGCAACTTCAACGTTTCCACCGGCAAGTGCGGCGGCAAGGGTTCCTGAGTTCCGCCCGATATCGAGGCGGCGATAAGCCGCCTCGAATAATTCCTTGACGTCGCATGATCCCGAAAACCGCTTCGCACTTTTCGGGATCATGCGCGCAGATCGTCGCGGGCAGGCTCCTCTGCCCGCGACAGCATGAGGGGACGTGCGATGTTCGACAAATTCATTTACCGCAAGGCTTTGGCGTTTGCCGCCGGCTTTTGCCTGATGCTGGTGCTGGCGGCGACCGCGCTGCGCGCCGAGGAGGATGCGCATAGCCTCATCAATGCGCTAGGTCCGGCAAACTTCCAGCAGGCCGACGAGATCGTGAAGAACCTGGCCAAGACCGGCGATCCCAAGGTAGTCCCGGCGCTGCAAGCCTTTTCGGACGGCGATCTCTATGTCCGCAAATCCGACAATCAAGTCTTCATCGCCAAATCTTTCGGTGATGGCATGGCCTTGGTCGATCCGTTGACCGGGCAGGCGGCCGGCCAGGAAGCCAAGGGCAATCTCAGCAAGATCAAGATCAACAACAATCTTCGTCGCTCGGTCCGTGCGGCGCTCGGCGGCCTGACGCTGATGAGCCCGGATCGCGGCGTCAGATTGGAGGCGGCTCAATCTGTGCTGAAATCGCCGAGCGCGGATTCGCTGGACGCGTTGGAAGCAGCGTTGCAGGGCGAAAAGGATGGCGAAATCCGCGGCGTGCTCGAGAGGGCGCGCGCGGTTGCCGTGCTAAGCTCCGATCGTTCGCCGGAGCAGAAGAAGGCAGCGATCGAGACGATCAGGAACGAAGGCGGCCGCGATGCGATCGGGGTTCTCTCCTCGGTTTCCGTGGACGACAGCCTGAGGCCCGATATCGCGGCTGCTATAGCCAGCATCCAAAGCCAATTGGCGATCTGGGATGCGGTGCAGAACGTCTGGTACGGCCTGTCGCTCGGCTCGGTGCTTCTGCTTGCCGCCATCGGGCTTGCCATCACCTTCGGCGTCATGGGCATCATCAACATGGCACATGGCGAGATGGTGATGCTGGGCGCCTATTCCACCTTCATGGTGCAGAGCGTTATCCGCAGCTCTTATCCGGAACTCTTCGACTGGTCGCTGGCGATCGCCTTGCCGGTCGCGTTCCTGGTCACCGGCGCCGTCGGCCTCGTCATCGAGCGCGGCGTCATTCGTTTCCTCTATGGCCGGCCGCTGGAAACGCTGCTCGCCACCTGGGGCATCTCGCTGATCCTGCAACAGGCGGTGCGTTCGATCTTCGGGCCGACCAATCAGGAAGTCGGCAATCCCTCCTGGATGTCTGGTTCCTTCGATCTCGGTTATCTCTCGATCACCTGGAACCGCCTCTGGATCATCGTTTTCGCGCTTGGCGCCTTCGTCGCCCTGCTGTTGCTGCTGAAGCGCTCGGCCTTCGGCTTGCAGATGCGGGCGGTGACGCAGAATCGGCGCATGGCGTCCTCCATGGGCATTCGGACGCCCTGGGTCGATGCATTCACCTTTGCCCTGGGGTCGGGCATTGCGGGGATGGCAGGCGTTGCGCTCTCGCAGATCGACAACGTCTCGCCAAACCTTGGCCAGAGCTACATCATCGACAGTTTCATGGTTGTCGTTTTCGGCGGCGTCGGCAATCTCTGGGGAACGCTGGTCGGTGCCTTCTCGCTCGGCATCCTCAACAAATTCCTCGAACCCTATGCGGGGGCGGTGCTCGGCAAGATCCTGGTTCTTGTCCTCATCATTCTTTTTATCCAGAAACGTCCGCGCGGGCTCTTCGCCCTCAAGGGAAGGGCGGTGGAAGCATGATCACGGCCTTTATCCTTCGTTCGCTCGATCGGCGTATCAGCATCGCCATCGCGATCCTGCTGGCCGTCGCGGTGCTCGTGCCGCTGTCGAACCTGGCTCTGCCGGAAAGCAGTCCGCTGCATGTGCCGACCTACCTGATGTCGCTGTTCGGCAAATATCTGACCTACGCGCTGCTCGCCTTGGCGCTCGACCTCGTCTGGGGCTATTGCGGCATTCTCTCGCTCGGTCACGGCGCCTTCTTTGCGCTCGGCGGCTACGCGATGGGCATGTATCTGATGCGGCAGATCGGCTCGCGCGGCACCTATGGCAATCCCATCCTGCCGGATTTCATGGTTTTCCTGAATTGGAAGGAATTGCCCTGGTTCTGGTACGGCTTCGATCATTTCTGGTTTGCGATGATCATGGTGCTGGCGGCCCCTGGTCTGCTCGCCTTCGTCTTCGGCTGGTTCGCCTTCCGCTCCCGCGTCAACGGGGTCTATCTGTCGATCATCACGCAGGCGATGACCTATGCGCTGCTGCTCGCCTTCTTCCGAAACGACATGGGTTTCGGTGGCAATAACGGCCTGACCGATTTCAAGGATATTCTCGGTTTCAACATCCAGGCCGACGGCACCCGCGCCGTGCTCTTTGCCGCCACCGCGTTGTTTCTGGCGCTGGCGCTGATGCTGTCATCGGCCATCGTGCGCTCGAAGTTCGGCAAGGTACTGGTCGGCGTGCGCGATGCGGAAAGCCGGACGCGCTTCTTGGGTTACCGCGTTGAGCACATGAAGCTTTTCGTCTTTGTGGTATCGGCGATGATGGCCGGCGTTGCCGGCGCACTCTATGTGCCGCAGATCGGCATCATCAACCCCGGCGAATTCGCGCCTGCCAATTCGATCGAAGTGGTCATCTGGACGGCGGTCGGCGGCCGGGCGACGCTGATCGGCCCGATTATCGGCGCCATCCTCGTCAATGGCGGCAAGACGGTTTTCACCGGTCTGTTTCCCGATTTCTGGCTCTTTGCTCTCGGTGGCCTCTTCGTCGCGGTGACGCTGTTCCTGCCCAAGGGCATCGTCGGCACGATAGCGCAGCATATCGGTAGTGGTCGCAAACCGGTGAGCCCGAAGCCTGAAGCAGACGAAGATGAAGCCGAAGCCGGCAAGACGACGATCCAGGCGGCGGAGTGAGACCATGATCCCGGACATCAAGCCCAACAGCATGCTTTATCTCAACAACGTCTCGGTCGCCTTCGACGGCTTCAAGGCGCTTAATTCCCTGTCGATCGTCATCGAGCCAGGAGAGCTTCGCGCCATCATCGGCCCGAACGGCGCCGGCAAGACGACGATGATGGACATCATCACCGGCAAGACGCGGCCCGACCAGGGCGAGGTGTTCTTCAACGGCCAGATCGATCTGACCAAGAAGGACGAGGCCGATATCGCCCAGCTCGGCATCGGCCGCAAATTCCAGAAGCCGACCGTCTTCGAAAGCCATACCGTTTGGGACAATCTCGAACTGGCGCTCAACCGCAAGCGTGGCGTTTTCTCGACGCTCTTCTACCGCTTGACGCCTGAAGACCGCGCCCGCATCCACGAAATCCTCGACACGGTGCGCCTCTCCCACCGGCGCGACGAGTTGGCCGCCAATCTTTCGCATGGGCAGAAGCAGTGGCTGGAGATCGGCATGCTGCTCGCCCAGGACCCGAAGCTGCTTTTGGTCGACGAACCTGTGGCCGGCATGACCGACGCTGAGACGGCCGAGACGGCCGTGCTGCTAAAGGAGATCGCCAAGACACGTTCGGTCGTGGTGGTCGAGCATGACATGGGCTTCATCCGCGATCTTGGCGTCAAGGTGACGTGCCTGGCGGAAGGTTCGGTGCTGGCCGAAGGCTCGATCGATTTCGTCAGCAACGATCCGAAGGTGATCGAAAATTATTTGGGGCGATGAGATGCTGACAGTCGAAAACGCAAATCTGCATTATGGCGCCGCTCAGGCGCTGCGCGGCATCTCGATCAAGGCGGAGATGGGCAAGATCACCTGTGTGCTCGGGCGCAACGGCGTCGGCAAGAGTTCGCTGCTGCGCGCCGTCACAGGGCAACACTCCTTGAGCGGGGGCACGATTAATTTCAATGACATTACGCTGAACGGTATGGCCCCTTTCGCTCGCGCCAAGCTCGGTATCGGCTATGTGCCGCAGGGGCGGGAAATCTTTCCGCTACTGACGGTCAAGGAAAATCTGGAAACAGGTTATGCGCCGATCGCCCGCAAGGACCGCTTCGTTCCTGAAGAGATTTTTACGCTCTTTCCGGTGTTAAAATCGATGCTTTCCAGGCGCGGCGGCGATCTCTCCGGCGGCCAGCAACAGCAGCTAGCGATCGGCCGAGCGTTGGTGACGCGGCCTAAGATCCTCGTCCTTGACGAGCCGACGGAAGGAATCCAGCCCTCAATCATCAAGGATATTGGCCGAGCGATCAAATATCTGCGCGACTCGACCGGGATGGCAATTCTGCTAGTCGAGCAATATCTTGATTTCTGTCGGGAGCTTGCGGATTACGTTTATATCATGAACCGTGGCGAAATTGTCCACGAGGGGCAGGCGGAAACGCTTGAGACGCCGGAAGCCCGACGCCATCTGACCGTTTGACGAGCTGGAAGGAGCAACACGCTCCCAATTGGCATCATCGTCATGGCTCTCAAAGCCGAGCAATTCGTCTCAGTTCGTCTGCCGTCGTTGTAGGAAAGCCGAAGAATTCAAGATAGGCCGGTATCTGCTCAAACAACATGTCCGTCCCGACCTGATACCGGCATCCTTTCTCGCGTGCCGCGGCCAGAAACGGCGTGATCTCCTCCTTCATCACCACTTCGCCGACGAATGTGGAGGGGGCTAGCCGCGTCACATCCAGCGGCAGAGGGTCGTCCTTGCGCATCCCCAGCGGTGTGGCGTTGATGACGATATCGAAGCCATCAGGTTTGTTTGAGCCTGTCGTGACTTGGGTTGCCGGGTAGTAGGTGTTGAGGCGGGTTTTCAGGCCATCAAGGGACTCCTTGTTGTCGTCGTGGAGGGCGAGGTGGGCGAGGTCGGCGCTGGCGAGCGACGCCGCGATGGCAGAACCGACGCCGCCGGCGCCGATAATGAGGGCTTTGGCGCCTGATATCGTCTGGCCCTTGCGTTTTAGCCCGCGCACGAAGCCCTCGCCATCGAACATGTCGCCGATCAGTTTGCCGTTGGAGCCGAGTTTCACGGCGTTGCAGGAGCCGGCCACGCGGGCGTTGGTGGAGATTTCGTCCAGGAGCGCCATGGTAGCAATCTTATGGGGCATGGTGATGAGGGCGCCTTGGACGTTTGACAGGCGGAAGATCAGCTTCAGGAAATCGGGGTAATCCGCCGGCTTGCAGCCCATGGGCACGACGACGGCGTCGATGCCCTGTTCCTCGAAAAAGGGATTATAGATCAGCGGCGCCTTGAAGCTTTCCGTCGGGTAGCCGAGATGAGCGATCAGCCGCGTGGTTCCGCTAATCATGGGCATGACTTCTCGTTTGACCAGGGAACACAGTCTTTCCGGAGCGGGCGGATTGCTTGATAGCCTCGACGACGCGCAGTGTCGCAAGCCCCTCATGGCCGCTGACGAGCGGCGTGGCGCTGTCTTCAATGATATCGCAGAAATGCTGGAGCTGCAGGGTCAGGGGGTCGGCCGGCATCACGGCAAGACGCTCTTCGCCAAGCGGCTCGCGCCAGTCGGGACGCAGCGCGTTGCGCCAGAGTGCAAGCTGCGGGATCGAAAGCGAGGCCTCCGTGCCGCCGATTTGGTAGCAGAACTGGTCCTGCTGCGGAAAGCCGGAGTTTTCGCCCGCCGTCATCTCCCAGCTCCAGGGTGAGACGACGGCATCGGAGGCGGTAAGTGTTGCGAGAACGCCGCTCTCAAAACGCAGGAGCACGACGACGGTGTCTTCCACCGAATGACCCCTTGCGGCATTGGATTCCACCGCATGCACGCTTTCCACTTCGCCGAAGAGATAGCGGAAGAGATCGACGTCATGGATGAGGTTGATGAAGGTCGGCCCGGCGCCTAGCTCTCGGCGCCATTTCACATTGAAGTAATCGTCGGGTTTGGCGACCCAGAAGCTGCCGTGAACAGCGCGGATCTGCCCGAGTCGGCCACTGTCGATGATGCGTTTGGCTTGCCTAATCAAAGGGTTATGACGGCGGTGATGGCCGACGAGAATGGGTACGCCGGCCCGCTCGGCGAGGCTGACGAGGCCGGCGGCCGCCTCGCTATCGTCAGCGATTGGCTTTTCGATGAGAACAGGAATGCCCGAGGTAATCACCTCAGTGGCGTTTGCGACGTGAAGTTGGTTCGGCGTTGCGACGATGACGCCATCGGGGCGACGCCCTTTTTCCAGCGCTTCGGCAAGGCTTGCAAACCAGGTGATGCCGTTGGTCCGCGCCTCGTCACGGGCGGCGGGCGAGGGGTCGATGACGGCGGCGAGTGCCGTGCGCGGCTCTGACAACACGCCCTCGATATGGCGCCGGCCAATCAGCCCGGCGCCAACTACGGCAATTTCGAGCGGGCGTGTGCACGACGAATCTAGCATGAAAGCTTCCTTTCGACCCTAGTTGCGCAGGATTTCGCCGAGGAATTTGCGGGTGCGCTCATGGTGGGGATTGGTGAAGAATTCGGCGGGGGAGGCCTCCTCGACGATCGCGCCGCTCGCCATGAAGATCACCCGGTTGGCAACCTGGCGGGCAAAGCCCATTTCATGCGTCACGCAAATCATCGTCATGCCTTCTTCGGCGAGGCTGATCATCGTATCGAGCACTTCCTTGACCATCTCGGGATCGAGTGCCGAGGTCGGCTCGTCGAAGAGCATCACCTTGGGCCGCATGCAGAGCGCGCGCGCAATTGCCACGCGCTGCTGCTGTCCGCCTGACAGCTGCATGGGATATTTGGCTGCCTGTTCGGAGATTTTGACGCGGGCCAGCAGGCTGCGCGCCCGCTCTTCCGCCTCAGACTTCGAAACGCCAAGCGCGCGCATCGGCGCCAGCATGCAGTTTTGCAGAACCGTCAGATGCGGGAAGAGGTTGAACTGCTGGAAGACCATGCCGACCTCGCGCCTGATCGCATCGATCGCCTTCGCCTGATTGCCGAGCAGGATGCCGCCGACATGGATCTCGCCCTTCTCATAGGTCTCGAGATGGTTGATGCAGCGGATCAGGGTCGATTTTCCACTGCCGGAGGGGCCGCAGAGCACGATGCGCTCGCTCCTGCGCACCTCGATGTTGATATCGTGGAGAGCCTGGAAGGCGCCGTACCATTTTTCCACATGGCGCATGGTGATCATGGTTTCGCCGGTGATTGTGTTCGGGACGGGGGCTGTTGCTGTCGTCATGGTCTGGTTTCCATCGATCTCTGTGGCCGTGTCATCGCGCGTGGGCGGCGTTGAAGCGCCGCTCCAGGCGCGCGCCGAGGATCGTCAGCGGACAGCACATCAGGAAATAAAGGGCGCCGACGATGCCGAAGACGGTCAGCGGCTGGAAGATCTGGTTGGAGATGATGTTGCCGGCGCGCGTCAGTTCCGTGAAGCCGACGATGGAGGCGAGCGACGTGCCCTTGATGAGCTGCACCAGGAAGCCGATCGTCGCCGGCAGCGAGATGCGGATTGCCTGCGGCAGAATCACATCCTTCATGCGCGAGACATATTTCAGGCTGAGCGCCTTTGCCGCTTCCGTCTGGCCGCGCGGCACGGCCGCGATCGAGCCGCGCCAGATCTCACCGAGATAGGCACTGGCATGCAGCGTCAGGCCGATTGCCACCGCTTCCCAGGCATCGAGCTTGAGGCCGATGAGCGCCAGCCCGTAATAGGTGACGAAGAGTTGCATCAGGAGCGGAGTGCCCTGAAAGACAGCAATGTAGGTCGCCGTCGCCCGCTCCAAAAGCGGTATGCCCGAGGTGCGCGCCAGTGCCACGCCGAGGCCCGCGATGCAGCCGCAGACGAAGCCGACGGCCGAGAGAAGCACGGTCCATTTCAGGCCGATCAGAAGGAAGATGAATTCTTCGCTGCCCATGGTGCCCTCAATTGACCGGATAGGTGAAATAGCGGGCTGAGAAAAGCGCAAAGAGGCGCATCATCAGCCAGGAAATGACGAGGTAGAAGACCGTGATGGTGAAATAGACCTCGAAGCTGCGGAAGCTGTCGGATTCGATGCGCTGTGCCACCGAAGTGAGCTCATAAGCCGAGATCGCCGAGACGATGCTGGTCGATAGCGTCAGGAGCACGAACTGACTGGTCAGCGAGGGGTAGATCGCCCTCAGCGCCGGCTTCAGGATGACCAGTCGGAAGACCTGGACCTTGTGCAGGCCGAGCGCCAGGCCCGCTTCCATCTGCCCCTTGGGAATGGATTGCACGCCGCCTCTGATGATCTCGATTGCATAGGCGCCGCCATTGATGCCGAGCGCGATGATCGCCGTCGGCGTCGGGTCGAGGCGGATGCCGATCAGCGGCAGGGCGAAAAACAGGAAGAAGATCTGCACCAGGAAGGGCGTGTTGCGGATAAGCTCCACGAAGCCGATCACCAGCCAGCGCACCGGTTTGATCGGCGAATCCCTCAGCGCCACGCCGCCGATACCGATGATGACGGCGAGAATCATGCCGCAGATGGCAAGCAGGAATGTGCCGAGACAGCCGAGCAGCAGGCTCGGCAGGCCATCGATGACGGGCGTGAAATCCAGGTGATAGTTCATGTTTTCGCTGCCCCCACCATGCCGGCCATCGCCTCTATGGCAAGCTCGTAACCACGGGCGCCAAAGCCGATCATGATGGCGGTGGCGATGCGCGAGACGAGGGATTTATGGTAGATCTCCTCCCGGGCATGGACATTGGAAATATGCAGCTCGATCTTCGGCGGCTCGAAGGTTTTCAGCGCATCGAGCAGCGCGATCGAGGTGAACGTATAGGCAGCGGGATTGATGATGATGCCGCAGGCCTCTTTCCGGGCCTGATGCACGCTTTCTACCAGCTCGCCTTCGAAATTCGTTTGGCGGAAATCGATCGTAAAGCCGAGGCTGTCGGCTTTGGCGAGACACATCTGCTTGATGTCTGCGAGTGTCGTCGAGCCATAGATATGCGGCTCGCGCTCGCCCAGCAGGTTGAGGTTCGGTCCGTTGAGGACGAAGATGGTTCTGGTCATATGCACCTCACCCCGGGATAGGCTAGTTTCTTGGTCTTGGTCTTGGGCAAAAAGGTGGTGTGGACGGGCATAGCAATGCCCGCCTTGTTGCTTGGATTGCCAGGAGCGTGTTGCTCAGTTCGCCGCGAACGGAATACCGTCGAGGCTTTTCGGGAATTCCGGAACCGGCACCTTCATCCACTTGTCGTAGATCTTCTTCAATTCGCCATCGGCCTTGATCTTGTCGATGAATGTATTGAGCGCGGCGTTGATTTCCTTTTCGCCCAGACGCGTGCAGGCACCGTTATAGAGCTTCTGGAACTCCAGCTTGTTTTCGAATTCGCCAGGGCGGGCCTTTTCCACCCGGTCCATGTAGAAGATGTTGCCGCCGAGGGCATCGACTTGGCCGGAAACAAGTGCCTGGACGCTGGCCGCATCGCCGTCAAAGCGGCGGATGGTAGCGGAAGTCGGCGCATTCTTGGTGACCTGCGTGTCCTGCGCCGCACCCTTGGCAACGGATATGGTCAGGTTCGCCATGTCTTCGTTGGTCTTGATCGACTTGTTCTTCGGGCCGATCAGAACGATGGCATTGGCATTGTAAGGCTGGCTGAACTGGACGGCCTTGGCGCGGTCCGGCAGCATGGCCATGGTCGCAAACAGCACATCGACGCGGCCGCTTGTCAGCGCCGGG